>CAYYSM010000005.1:0-26253 GCA_964474225.1 uncultured Hyphomicrobiaceae bacterium | reverse complement strand
CGCGGCTGAGGACGAAAAGGGCCATGACGAGGGAGGCGGCGCGGGCGATTTGGCGGTTGGGGGAGGTCATCGGGTCTCTATCGTGTGAGGATTTTCTTTGAGGATCTGACTGTATAAAGCCTCTACCTGGCCCACGTGTTCCTCCAATGTCACTGGCGGACGCACGTTTGACCGCAATCGCGCTACCAAATCCGGCTCGTCCACCAGCCGCTGGAGCGCCGCTCGCCAGGCGGCTACGTCACCCGGAGGCAGTAGCAGGCCATCTATGCCATCGCGCACGCGGTCGGCTAATGCACCCAGGCGGGAGGCCAGCACCGGCACGCCGGCGATGAAGGCTTCGGAGAGAATGAAGGAGAAGGTCTCGTAACAGAGAGAGGGCGCCAATACGATGTTGGCCTGGGCCAGCGTCTCCCAGACCTGCTCGCGCGAGAGGCGCCCCAGGAAGCGCACCGCTGGCGTGCTCTTGGCGCGTAGGCCAGCGACATACGCGGGATCGAAGGACTCATCCCCCGCGATCCATAGCTCCGCTGTGCCCTTGTCGCGCAGACTGCCGAAAGCTTCCACGATGACATGTACGCCCTTCATCCGAGAGAGCCCACCGATGTAGACGAAGCGCAGCGGGCCTTCCTCTCGCTTCGCCAGTCGCGAGGGTTTTTCCGCGAGTTCCAACGCAGCGTGCAAGGTGAGCAGTTTCTCCGCCGGGGCGCCGTGTGCGGCGTACCAGCGGCTTACGAAACCCGACGGGGCCAGGAGTTTGTCGGCTCCTCTGAGCACTCGTGCCAACAGGCGATTGCGCCAGGCCATCAATCCCGCTACCGGCGGCCGGAGAGGCCAGAGCGAGCCTCGGCCAGCCCTAGCCAGGGCGCAACGGGCGCAGTTAAGGTACAAACGGGGGCCGTCGCACACTTGCTGGCTGTAGTTGGTCAACAGGTTCGCGTTGGCGCACACCCACCAGAAATCCCATAAGGTGATGACGTAAGGCAACCCGTGCTGCCGGATGGAGCGGATCAGCGAGACTGGATGGCCCATCAGGTGCTCGATGTGGACCAGCTCGGGGTCGGTCTCTTCCAGGACGTGCTCGAAAAGGGACCTCATCGCCGGGTCTCTGAAGGTGGCTAGAAAGCGCTGTGTTGGATTGACGGGCCCGGCCCAGGCTGCCCAGACCTCCACCCCATCCTCCATCCGCTTTTCCCATCCGCTCCCCTCGCCGCTGCGGCGGTAGAATATGGCGACGTGATGTCCCCGCCGACGCTGCGCGTGGGCCAGCCAGCGGGTATAAAGCTCCGTACCGCCCACGTGCTCCGGCATATACTGATGAACAAGGTGTAAGACGCGCATTCCTCAACCTCTCTAGGCCATTGACCGGGCGATATCCCGGCGAGCTAATCCGTTGACCACGGCGTTATCCTATGTTAAAATGCCGAGAAGTCAAATCAAACCGACCAGCCAATCCAAGCATTATCTCTCAAATGGAACCAATGAGCGCTGAAATTGCAGTCATTATCCTCAACTGGAACGCAGCGGAAGATACCGTGCGTTGCGTGCGCGATGTCACGGCCTGGCGCGAGCTGCGCCCGACCATCTGGGTCGTGGATAACGCTTCCAGCGATGGCAGCGCCGAAATCATCGCCCGCGAATGCCCCCACGTCCACCTGATCCGCAACGAGCGCAACCGAGGCTTCGCCGGGGGAAACAACGTGGGGATCACCGAGGCGCTAAAGACAGGCGTTGCGCCCATCCTTCTGCTGAACAATGACGCATTTGTAAGCGAGGGAGACGTCATCGCGCTTCTGGACGCGCTCCGGGCCGATGAGCGGATCGGCTTGATCGGGCCGCTGCTCTTCAACGCCGACGAGGAGCGATTGATCTCGGCCGGAGGGCGTGATCCGGTGCTGAACCATCGCTCCCACATCCGCGAACTATCCTCCGGCCCGCCGATCCGCGCCGTGGACTATGTGCCGGGGACGGTCTTGTTGAGCCGGGCGGAGCTTTTTCGTGACGTCGGCCTCCTGGACGAGGATTATTTCTTCAGCGTTGAGGTGGCGGATTTTTGCAGACGGGTCAGGCAGCGAGGGTATATCACCGCCGTCGATACGCGCACGCGGGCCTTTCACGCCGTCAGCCAGCGCTCATCTCATCGGCGGAATACATTGTACGTTTACTATTTTGTGCGCAACCGCTTCCTTTATGTCCGGAAATTTTACACTTACCTCCAAATTCCCCTGATCTGCCTCTGGGGAATCTACGACTTGGTGCTCTGCGCGAAGCTAGGCGCACAGGGCCATCCTGCCACGGTCAAGGCGGTCCGTCTGGGCCTGATCGACGGGTTGCGCGGACGGACAGGGGAGCAGGATCCAGGCGTATTCGCAGAGCGATGAACATCCTCTACCATCTCACCATCCTGCCTCCCAAAATGCCGAGTTGTGTGGCGGAAATCCAGGAAATCGACCGGCTGCGCGACCACTTCGGGGGAGATTTGGTCTATCTCAACCCCAACGAGCGCTCTCCTATCTATGTGCCCCGCTTATTCTTCGGTTTCCAGAAGCTGAGAGCGTTGCGGGAGCGCGAACGGGATTTTGACCTGCACCACGTCTATAACCCCGATCCCTTCCCCTTCCCGGTGCTCAGCTTTCTCGACCGCCCGGTCGTCTATTCCATCAGCGGTGGGGTGGGGCACAGACGGCCCAACGTCGGCTTTTTCAACTCCCTGGCAGCGGTCGTGGTCGCCGACGAGCGCAGCTTGAGGCGGCTTGAGAGCTGGGGGGTGAACAACGCCTTTCTGGTCCATGCTGGTATCGACACCGCGCGTTTTACCCACACCCCGCTGCCGCTGCGAGATAAAAGCGCTGAGATCAGGTTGATGGTCGGTTCAGCGCCCTGGACGCGGGCGCAGTTCCGCACCAAGGGGGTGGAGGCACTGCTCGCGGTGGCGCAACGTGACTCTCGACTCCGACTGATCTTTTTGTGGCGCGGCGAGATGGCCGAGGAGATGGAGCGCCGCGTGCGCGTGCGGGAGCTCGAAGAGCGCGTCGAAATCTTGAAACAGAAGGTAGATGTGAACGAGGTGCTGGCAAGCGTACACGCCAGCGTTACCTTGGCCTCCGCTCGCGGTATCGTCAAATCCTATCCCCATTCCCTAATCGAGTCGCTGGCGGCGGGGAAGCCGGTCTTGGTCAGCCGGGCAATTCCGATGGCGGATTATGTGGAAGAGAAAGGATGTGGCCTGGTGGTGGAGGAGGTCACGCCGTCGGATGTCCTCGCGGCCATCGAGGCGCTGGTGAGAAATTATGGCGCTTTGCAAGAATCAGCCCGACGAGTGGGCCAGCGGGATTTCTTGCCGGAGAAGCTGGTCACATCCTTCCAGAGGGTGTATGAGCACGTGCTGGGGCGGGGCCAAGCGGGATGAAGGTCATTCACGTGGTTCAGTGTTACCACCCGGCGGTCGGCGGCGTGGAGGGGCTGGTCAAGAATCTCTCCGAGCAGTTGGTCTCGCGTCACCAGGACGAGGTCACCGTTTTCACCAGCAACGCCCCAAAGCCAGAGGACTTCTATCGCGCCAAGGGCCAAGCGCTGCCTTCGGGCGTCGAGAACATCAATGGCGTCCAGGTGCACCGCTTCAAGGCTTTCAACGGGCTCCAGGGGCTGCGAGGGTTGCTCGCCTCCGGTGCTGGCAAGTTACGCTTGCCATATAACGACTGGCTGCGCACCATCCAGAATGGCCCCCTGATGGTCGGTGTGTCCCAGGCAATCGCGGACAGCGGCGCCGATGTGGTATTCGCAACCTCTTTCCCTTTCCTCCATATCCAGTACGCGCTGGCGGGAGCGAAGCGTGCCCAGATTCCTCTGGTGCTGCTCGGCGCCATCCACGCCTCGGACAAATGGAATTATGACCGGCAGATGATGTATACGGCTATTCGAAAGGCCGACGCATACATCGCGCTCACCCCATTCGAGCGGGATTATCTGGTGCAGCGGGATATTTCCCCCGACAAGATCAGGGTGATAGGCGCTGGCGTCCACGCCGAACGCTTTGCCGAAGCGAATGGACGCGCGATCCGAGAGCGTCATGGGTGGGGCGAGCGGCCTGTCGTCGGCGCCTTGGCCCGCCAGACCGAGTCGAAGCGCCTGGATGTGCTGATCCGTGCAATGGTGAGGGTGTGGGAAAAATATCCGCACGCCCATCTGTTATTGGCCGGGGGGCGCACGTCCTACACGCCGAAACTAAAACAGATGGTAGACGATCTTGAATCATCACAACGCGATCAGGTGACGATCATCAACGACTTCACGGACAGCGAAAAGCCGAATCTACTCGCGGCTTGTGACATACTGGCCCATCCTTCCGGCAAGGAGTCTTTCGGCATCGTCTTCCTGGAAGCCTGGGCCTGTGGCAAGCCCATCATTGGCGCCCGCGTCGGCGCTGTCGCTTCAGTCATCGACGAGGGGCGGGATGGACTGATGGCCGAGTACCTGGACGCCGCCGATCTGGCACGGGCCATCCTGGAGTTGCTGGATGCTCCGGCGCGGCGGCTCAGGATGGGGGAAGCGGGGCGGGAGAAGGTACGGGAGAATTACACCTGGGAGATTGTGACCGATCGGTTGCGCGAGGTGTACGTCGAGGTGATTTCGAGGCGCGGGTAGTTTGTGGTCGTTTTGACTACTCCTTGACTCTTTCGAGCAGGCGCCCGACCCACTCCCGAATCGCAGCGCGGGCGGAGAACCGGCGGGCCTTCCAGCTCCAGTGAATGAGGGGCCGGAGGCGCCGATTGGTTGCCTGGAAGGCCTCCAGATCCTCGGCAAATGTAACCCCGCGCCGGTCGATCTGTTCCTCAAAGAGTCGCTGGGCGTATTGATAGAGCTGCACATCGAGCGCGTTGACCCGCAGGATGGCGTCCAGCGTGGATGATGGCAGATCCTCTTTTTCGGGGCGGCGGGCCGAGACGTTCTGTCGGGCGTAGAAAAGCCTCTGCCAGCCAAAGGCCTCCCGCAAGAGTAGCAGGGTCTCGTCGAATCTCTCCGTCAGCCCGACGACGGCGAACGCATCGCGCAGGTTGCGTTTCGCCGCCTCCAACATAGCCGGGCCACATTCCCCGAAGGGCACCTCATGCCCAGATTCCAGGCCGGATAATAACCTTGTCTGTGCGTTATCCAGCATACAGTCCTTGCCGCTTTTGATGAAGTCCTCCAGGCTCATCCCGCCGTTCGATGTGACCAGATCATAGCTGTAGTGGCGCGGCGTGCGGCGGACGAAGGCATCGTAAGAGACCACACGCGCGACCGGCTCGCGCAGGAGGGTGAAATAGCGCGGAGGCTCCGGCAGGAACTCGTGCAGCCCGAAGCCAAAATGACCGCGCAGCACCTTGAGCTTCGACCTGCTATCCGCATCCAGGCGCTTGAAATCATCGAGCGATCCATCCACCCAGACGGTGTAGATTTCCTGCGCCCGATAATGGGCCTCGATGATGCGATAGAGCGTGCTGCCGGCTGTCTTGTGGATATGGAGGAAGATGACGCGCGGCCTGGGCTTCATAGCTGTTCTGCTCATCTCTAGGTCAAAGGTGCCTTGTTAATGCTGACGCAAAACCATCGGCAGGTAAATCTGCTGCACCCCGGGCGTCGATGCCCCTATGCTCACCTCATCCACCATCAATAAATCGCCAGCCGAGGACCTGAAGGTGATTGTTGCAGCGTCCCCGGCGAGGGCACTCACATCCCACCCCAGGTGCGTCCAGTCCATGGTGTAAGCCGTGGGCGTGTAGGCCAATGTTTGGGTCACGCCCTCCAAGATGATCAACGGTTCATCCAACGCTGCTTGCTGAACAGATTGCTCCCCATCGGAGAGGTATTGGAACAGCACCGAGAATGTGGGAGTCTCCGAGGTGGGTATGTCAACGCTTTGGGTCAATGTCACGTCACCGGTCAAGGCCACGGCGTAATCGCCGCTGTGGGCGGTCTCGGTCATCACGATTTCACCGGCTCCCGCCGTCTCTGTCCAGCCGCTCAGGTCGTCGGTCTCGAACTGCCCGTTCGTCACCACATCATCGGCTGGCGGCAGGTAGAAATCCACTCCCGTCATTGAGCCGGATAGGCGCTTTATGGCGGGCAATGTGCCGAAATCAGAGCGGGAGGCGGTGAGGGCGTATTCGACGAGGTCATCCTCGTGGCAGAAGAGGTATTCGCCTTCCACATCGGCAGTGGCAGAAAAGATCGTCGATGATTCCGATGTGATCTGCGCGGCGAAGACGGGCTCCGCTCGGTTGTTGTAGACTGAGCCTGTAAAACCGTATTGAGTGAGCCATGTCTGGGCATCGGCTTCGGTGGGCGCAGACTCCAGATTGCCGGCTTCATCACGCGCTTGGGAGCGGAAGTAGTAGATATAACCGGTATCATCCGCGTAGACGGCGGATGTGCCCGTGGAGCCAGATTGCCAACCCGTCCAGGAGCCGCTGTCGCCGGTGCGCACCTGGACGTCGTAGCTGGCGATGCCAGAGCCTGTGTCGGTTCCTTGCCACGAGACGGTCACGGATGAAACCGCACAGGGAGGCGCGCTGGCCTCTGAGGTTGGCGGGACAGTATCAATCATCAACGGGCCGAAGTGGACCGTCTCTTCCGCCAGCAGCCGCGCGCCGTTCACGGCCCGGACGTGGAAGTACCAGGTCGCCCCATCGCCCAGACTGCGGCTCAACGGGCCGCTGCCTTCCTCTGCCCAGGTGTCGCCCTCATCCACGGAGGCGGTCGGCGATGTGTCCCAGGCATAATAATAACCGGATATACCGCTCTCGTCATCAGATGCGCCCGACAGGCTGACGTTGACCGTGTTGCTGTTCGACCAGACGTTTGGGGTGTGAGTGGAACTGGAGACGGTGGGATTCTGGGGCGGCGTGGCGTCCAGATTGAAATCGATGTTGCCGGTGCGATATACGTCGTGATGGAACATGGGCCAGGGACGGGCGACGTTTGCGTTGGTGGTAGTGTCCCAGATATAGATGTCAAAACTACCGGCTACAACCTCTAAAGAGCCATCATTGTCCACGTCATCCACCAGAGGTGGATTGTAGAGAAACCCAGCCGGTTTAAGGGAAACCGAGGGATCGCGCACGCCGTTGTTTTCGACCATACCGATAACGAACGAGGCCTGGTCGACGATCAGAATATCAACCTCGCCATTCCCATCATAGTCCGCCAAAATAGGGGAATAAGGCTGAGTGAAGTTTCCAGGGCTCATCGGGAAACCGCTCACATTGGTGCCGTTCCCGTGCCAGGCATAGAGCGATGTACAAGAGGGCGATGTATCGAATTCATTGCCACAGCCGATCACGATTTCCAGGTCGCCATCGCCGTCCAGGTCGCCCAGCGCGGGCGGGGCGGACATATCGCCGCCGGTCGATTTGGGCCAGCCGCTGACCGGCGAGCCATTGCTTTCCCAGGCATAAACCCAGCGACCATCTCCACCCTCCCGCGTAAGGCCACTGCCCGCTACTATTTCCAAGTCGCCGTCGCCGTCGATGTCGCCTAGTGCGGGGGAGGAATAGACGTTGTTATTCGTGGTCACCGGCCAGCCAGGCACGTTGGTGCTGTCCCCGTTTATGGCCCACACGGTGGCCTTGGAATAGTCCGGGGGAGGTCCGTCCTCTCCTTCCCAGGGAGGACTGTTGGTCGCCACGATGACTTCCGGCAATCCATCGTCATCAATATCGCCCATCGCCGGGGTAGATAGCCCGCCGCGCAGCAAATTATCGCCATTGTAACGGTAGATGGGCCAACCGGAAACTGGTGTCCCGTCGTGATGCCAGGCGAAGATGCGACGATTCAGGGCTTGTACTGCGATCTCCAGATCGCCATCGCCGTCCAGGTCGCCCACAGCCGGTGAGGACTCAATCCCGTCCCAGCACCCGTTGGGACTACCTCCTGGCCCCAGGTCATCAAGGTTGGGCTGAGGCCAGCCATCGACGACAGAGAATGACCAGGCGCTGTTAAAGGTGTAGACCAGCACACCGCCGTTACGATTATCATAAGGGGAACCACCCGTCGTGACGACAATTTCTCGGTCACCGTCGCGATCCAGGTCGGCGATGACCACAGAGGAGCGAATGTCGCTCTTGTTCGTGGTCTCGCAGGTGGCAGGGGCGCCAGCGGCGTTGAGGTCAAGCGCGGTCTGGCGCGACCAAGCGACAGACCAAGACGCGCCATCATAGGTGACGACATACAGCCATCCAGAGACATCACCGATGACGATCTCCTTATCCCCGTCGCCGTCGAAATCGGCGGCAGCGGCACTGGACTGCACGATGTAGTCCTGTGTGTCCACTGTGGTAAGTGGAGCTGTAGGCGCTTTTGGCGCCGGCGGTTCGTCAATTGGAAACCAAGCGGTTCCACCGACGAGGAGCAAGATGATAGCACTTCCCCAGAGCAAGTTCCATTTCTTTTCCATCCTTATCACTCCTTGCAATAAGCTACTTCTCGATTAAGAGATAGAACCGATTGGCGCGAGCATAAGGTTGCCCGCTCAGTTGAAGGGGGTGGAAAAGCGCGAGGGAGCGGATGCGCTCGTAGATATGCAACAGAGTGTGGAGCGCGTCCTGCTCCTGTGGCGCTTTCATCGCCCATTTGAAACGCTCGCTCTGCCAGACGTAATCGCCGGCGAAGAGGCGCTCCACGCGCCGGGCGCCCAGACCGCGAAGGGAGCGAGCGATGTCTTCAGGCTCCGGCAGTCCATAGCGCACGTGTTCGCTCAGGTAGGGATGAGGTTGATTATACATCGAACGGTACAATTCATGCAGTTCGCGCTCGAAGGCCCGGTGGGCCTCGCTGCCGAAGGGCGCGGCGATGACCAGCCCTCGTCGCGCGACCCGCAGGCACTCTTGCAAGAAAGATGGGCGATCTGTCGATGGGATGTGCTCCAGCGTGTCGATGCTGACGACAGCGGGAAATGCCCCGTTCGCGAAGGGCAACGCGCCCCCGCTGCCCAGCACGTTTCCCGTCCCGTCGATGTTGACGGAAGCCACGTAGTAGGGCGTGAACCGTTCCAACAACTCGGCCCGTCCGCCCACGTCTAACACGGAAGCATTTCGCGGCTCATCCCTCAGAATATCGCGCAACAATTTGCCGGTCACAAAATGCCGCTCGTAGAGATCGTAGCTCATCAGCAGGTTACAAGATGCAAGATGCAAGTTGCAAGTCGCAGGTTTGCGATTCATCATTCACCATTCATCATTCTGCTGATGTTCGATTATCTCGATCAGGTGGAGAATGGCCTGGCCCTGGGTTTGGTTGACCATAGCTTGTTTCTGAGCCAGGCGGTTGGTGTAGAAGAGCGCGATGCTGTGCAAGCCCGCTCGCAAGCGATGCAGGATGCGACCCAGAACCGGTAGGCGGGCAGGCTGCACTTCCATAGCAACTCGGAGCGCGTCGGATATCAAGCTCTCCTTGATCTCGGCGCGGAGTTCTGTAGCCAACCGCTCCTCCGTCTCTGATGTAAGATCACTTACCGTTGAACGGCTGCCTCGCTCGGGCGGGAACGTCGGCAACTGGGCCATTTTGCGCAAGTCCAAGCGCAAGGATTGAATCGCCTCGGCCATCTCCTGCGACATCGCGATCAGCATATCGTTTATCTGAAAGAGGCGCGTGATGGTTTCGCGCTCATCAGCAGGGCGGCGCTGATCTTGCAGAAGTTCACCGCGCATTTTGTTTTGATAGCGCGCGATGGCCTGAATGCTACGACTCAAATCATCGTGCGAGATAGCCCCCTGGGCAAGCTCAAATTCAATATCGCTCAGTACATCTTCTGTGCTTGGCATAACTCTCACTCCTGTGAAAACCCCTCAATCACACTGCGGTACACACGCTCGAACTTACGCGCCATCTGGAGATAGGTAAAGTCCTCCAGCAATCTCTGCCGCCCGGCCAGCCCAAAATCGCGCAGGCGTTGGGGCGATTCCAGCATATTCACCAGCGCTTCAGCCAGCGCAGCGGGAGCCTCCGGTGCCACCAGCAGGCCCGTGCTTCCGTGCTCGACCACCTCCGGCACGCCGCCAGTGCAACAGCCCACGACTGGCTTGGCGTAATTCATCGCCTCCAGGTAGATCAGCCCGAAGGATTCGTAGAGAGAGGGCGCGACGAACAGATCGCACGTCTGGTAAAGCAACTGAAGCTCCTCGTCGCTGACCATCCCCAGGAAGGTCACCTGCGACATAAATTCTCCATAATGGCGGGCGAAGTAAGTGGGATAATCCATCCCCATGCGCTGCTGGAAGCCGTCGTGGTGGCTGTTATCCTTGCCCGCGATAACGAACTTCGTGTCGGGGACTTTCTCCAAAACGGCGGGCATAGCCTGGAAAAGATCCAAAATGCCCTTGCGCTGCTCCAAGCGCCCGACGTAGAGGACAGTTTTTGGCCCGTTCGAGCGCGCGGGGTCGAAGGGTTGGATCGCTTCATCAGGTACGGGCACGATGCCATAGGGCACCATTGTATACCGATCGGGCGTTAAGCGCACATCGTAGACCCGCCGCACCGTTTCGAGCGTCGCGGCGGTGTTGGGCAGCAGGTGGCTTGCTCGTTGGAGGAAAAGCTCCTCCATGTCCCCCATCAAGCGGGCGTTTTCGCTTCGATCTCCCTGCATGGCCGCGATTTGCCGGTAAGCCGTGATCAGCCGCACGACGACGGGGAGTATACCGCTCACAGCTGTCACCAGCCCCTCCGTCTGCCAGATCGGCGAGTCAACAATCTGAATCCCGTCGTTGCGCACCAAGCGCCGGACGCGCTCGTGGATCGCGTGGCTGTAGTTCAGGGAATGGTAGAGGTTGGGGAAGCGGCGGTATCTGTCGTAGCGCTTCAGCTTGTGGGGAATGCGATGGACAAAGGCTCCATCGTAGAAGCTCACCTGCTCGACCTCGCCGTGGGCGATGACGTGGACGGTGTGGCCCAGCTCGAAGAGCCCTCGCGCCATCAGGTTGGTCAAGCGACCCACGCCGTCAAACTCCTCCGGGGGATAGGTGGCGCTCAGCAAGCAAATCCGCAACGGCTCATCCGACGATGGGGCGGAGGCGCGGTGCCCGCTGATGGGATCGACAGCGGGCTGTTGTGGCGAGCGAGCGTTTTGAAAGCGCAAAATGGGCCGTTCTCTCTCCGGGTCCGAGGCTTGCACCTCCTCCGGGGACATCATCTGGCGCGCCGCGAAGAGGCCATTGAGGGCGCCACTCAGCGCGCCGCGAATCTCGCCCAATCTCATTTTCCAAAGCTGAAGCAAGGATACCTCCCCTTCTCGTCTCAGTTGCCCATACCATATCCAGTGACCATGAAAGAGATAAATGCAGCGCGAGAGGATGGTGGAAGGGGAATCGCCGGCCGCGCGGCCGTTTTTGATCGCGAAGTATATGCCCGATCTCGTCTGCAACCACCACTTGGCGCGGTAGGTGAAGATGACGCGGTGGCGGCTGGAGGCCGGGATGTGGTAGACGGCGGCTTCCCTGACCGGCTGGACGTTGTAGCCCGCGTTGACCATCCGCATAGCCAGATCCGCCTCCTCCGCGATATAAATGAAGAATTCGTCAAACCCGCCGACATCCAGCAGGGCCTGGCGGCGGAAGGCCATGTTGGTGCCCATCATGCGCGTGATCCACTGGCGCCCCTCGCCGGGAGGTGTGATGTGCTCCAGGCGCGACGCACGCACCACTTCCTGCTCGAAGAGGGAGGAGGTGAGCCCCAGGCGGTGCTGAACCATGGGCCTTTGGGGATGGGCCAGATAAACGACCCCGCCGGTGGCGTCCAGGCCGGGGTCCTCGAAGAGGCGGGCCAACTGCTCCAGCCAGCGCCGAGAGGGCACGGCGTCGTCGTCGATGTAGGCCACGATGTCGCCGCGTGCGGCCCGCAGCCCGATGTTGCGCGATTGGCTCAAGTTGGCCTCTGGACAGCGCAGTACGCGCACCCGTCCTTCATACTCAGATAACATCTCCAGCGTGTCGTCGCGGGTGGGGCCGACCACGACGATGACCTCAAAGTGCGGGTAGGACTGATGTTCCAGCGCTCGCAGCAGCGTGCGCAGTGGTCCGGCGCGGTCGGTGGTGTTGACGACGAGGGAGAAGGTCGGGTCGGCTGTGTTCATAAGGCACCGGTCTCGCGTTCGCCTCCGGATGGGGCGCTTTTCAGCGTGTCGATTTCCTGTCCGAGCGCTTCGATCTCAGCCTGCAATGAATCCTCCCGCTTGGCCCACTCCTCGCGTAGCAAGAGCATCTCCTGCGCCATCGTGTTGAGCATTTGCACCGTGTCCACGTTGACACGGTTCTGCTGCTCGACGATGGGGTCGATATACCAGCGCAACAGGCGGCGGGTGATTTTTTGCAAGGCGGCCTTCAGCTTGGGCCAGACCCCTGGGGGCCATTCGGGCCAGGCGATGGGCTGGTGTGGGTTGACCTGCGCCCTGAGCAGCGAGAGCGTAGCGGAGAGCATGGCGAGCGTCGGCTGGTGCTGCGACTTATCCTCTCCGTCTAGAAGCCAGCGCTCGAGCAGATCATCCACGACCTCCGGCGGGGCGGTGGAGACCATGCCGGCGGCCACCGTCTGGAACTCCGGCAGGTTAAGCGCCCGCAGCCGCGTCAGCACCTCGGTCAACGTCCGGCGCGACTGCTCAGGCTCCCCCGTCCCCAGCCGCTCGCGCCAGGCGATCAGATCCTCCAAATCGAGCAGCGTCTTGAAGTATACCATATCCATCGCGCCGTAGGCAAAGGTCCCGAAGCCGGTCTGCTGCTGGCGCAGGTCCCGCAGCCAGGCCGCCTCGGCCTCGAAGAAATCGCTGTGGAGGCGCTCATCGGGCCAGAACTTGCAGACGAAGCGCAGCCGCCCCATCAGGTAGCTCAGGATGCGCTGGGGCGCCAGGGATGTCAGCGTGGAAGATTCATAGTGCACCGAGACCGCATGGGGCGCATAGCAGATGCGCCAGCCCGCCAGCCGCGCGCGGTAGGATAGGTCGGCATCCTCATAGTTGATGGGAAAATATCCCTCGTCCTCATAGCCGATCTCCTCTAGCGCCTCCCGGCGTATGCCCATGGCCGCGCCGGTGGCGAAGTCGGTGTCCCTGATCTCGACGTCATCCGGATGGTCGGGCGCGTGCTCGTCCACGTGGGAGGAGATGCCCTGCGCCGGATCGATGGCGCCGCCGCCATACTGGATGGTGCCATCGGGATAGAGCAGTTTGCCGCCCACAACGCCAATGGCGGGATCGGTCTGGAAGGCGTCCACGAAGCGCTCGATCCAATCGGGGCGCGCCTCGGTGTCCACGTTGGTCAGGATCAGGATGTCACCCTTGGCGGCGCGAAGCCCAACGTTGTTCCCGCCGGGCACACCCCGGTTTTCCTCGGTGCGGATGAGGCGCACGTGGGGGAAATCGCGCGCGACGATCTCGGCGGTGCGGTCGGGGGAGGCGTTGTCCACGACGATGATCTCATAGGCCGGGTAGGTCTGCTGGTCGAGCGATTCCAGGCAAGCGGTGACGAACTGCTCGCCGCCCCAGCCGAGGATGATGACGGAGACGAAGGGGGGCTCGGAGGGATGTACTTTACTCATTTCTCAAAAGCCGGGAGAGTGTCCGGCGCAAGCTGCGGATGAGCGCGGGGGTTTTGTTATCCGCCTCGGGCAGGGTCTGGGAGATGATCTCGGCGCTGCGCTGCACCGGTTTGGCGAGCGCTTTGTCGGAGGCGTAGGAATCTGGCGCGTGCTGGACGAACCAGCGGGCGAAAGCGAGGCGGTCTTTCCCGAACACGTCGGGGAATGCGTCCGTGAGGTCAGGGCGGATGTGGTAGATGTAGAGGGCAAGGTTTGTGAGGATCGGTTCGGCGTCAGGGCGGTAGGGGTCTTCTTCTGCTGGCATATCACACCAGGCAAGTAAACTCTCTTGCAGCGGCTTGATGAATACTGGATCCAGATTATGTTCGGCCGAGCCACTTCGTATGAACCAGATGACATACTCGACCCGATCCTCACCGAATAGGTCAGGAAACAAATTCTGAAGATCGGAGCGCGTACGATAGACGTAATAGGCGAGGTTGGTAACAACTGGCGCTTTCTTCTGCTGGACTGGGTCCTCATCGGCGGGCGCGTTGAGCCAGGCGAAAAAGCTCTGCTCCGATGTCGATGTTTCGGCGCCGGCCCAGCGAGACTTCGACGCAGGATCGAGCAGCAAATGGAGCTTGATCACAATCCCAGGAACCTTGACGCCGTTATCGAACCTCTCGTTTTCCAGGAAGGGGTTCGTCGATTGACGTGGTTTCGCTGGGGCGTCAATTAAGGGGTCATTGGGGTCGAGCGTGTAGCCCCAAGCCCGGAATATGGCGGGGTAAGGCTCGTGGTGACGAAAGACGTCGACGATGGTATCGGGTAGCGCATCCCGCCAGTTTCCAGGGCCGCCCTTGCGGAAAAACTTGCCTTGGGGATCATCATACAGCTTACGCAGTAGACTCAGATCGCACAAGTCGATGGCGCTTTCAATTCGGTGTGGCTCAACGGGCCGTATGCGGTTAGTCAGATCGGTGAGCGTCTTCACCGGATCGCGCCAGAGGTTTTCGTAGCGCACAATGAGCGATTGGCCCATCTCCATCCAGTCCAAGGGGATGTATAACCCGTGGAAAAAATCCTCTTTGACATACTGCTCCGTATGCTCCCCCATCCGCTCGCCATTGAGCAAGAGCATGGTTGAACGGCCCAGGTCGCTGTTGGGGTTATAGGATTTGTTCTGCATCATGTGCCACAGTGACACGAGCAAGTCTCCGGGATGGCGCAACATCGTGACGAAGAAGACCTGATGGCACTCCGCCCAGGCCAGCAAATCCGGCTCGGGGTAATAGTGCTGCAAGGCCACCCACGCTGGGCCTTGTTGATCGGCTATGTGCGGGTCGAAAGTGGGCGGCAGCTCCACTTCCGGCAAGCCATAGATAGACGAGAGGAGGTGGGTCATCCAGGTATTGCCCGTTTTGGGTGCGCTGGCTACGATAATTTTCATATCACTCGTGCTTTGAAATCCGGGCGCGTATCTTTCCCACCAACTTCGACAACGTCAGGCGCATAGACATTATGAGCGCCAGGGCGGGGTTGTGAGCTTCAGGGAGAGTCTGATGGATAATGCGCGCGCTGCTGCGTATGCCATCACTAAATGCCTCGCCAGAAGTGTATCGATCAGGTGCGTAATTGACGAACCAGCGGGCGAAATCCAGGCGGTCTTTCCCGAACACATCCGGGAAAGTCTCCTGAAGATCGGAGCGGATGTGATAGATATAGAGAGCCAGATTGGTGAGGGCTGGTTCTACCTCCGGGATTGGGTCCTCATCGGCTGGCGCGTCACACCATGCTAGAAAATCATCATCCATCGGCTTGATGAAGGCTTGGTCAAGATCATACTCCGCCGGAGCGTTGAAGATGAACCAGGCGATGTATCTGGTGCGATCTTGGCCGAATAAGTCGGGGAATAGCTTCTGGATGTCCGGGCGCGTGTGATATACGTAATGGGCCAGGTTAGTCACAAGGGGCTCTTGGTCGCTTCGCTGATGGTCCTCATCAGCGGGCGCGTTGAGCCAGGCGAAAAAGCTGCCCTTCGAAGTTGAGGTCTCTTCCCCCGACCAGCGTGCTTTCAGCTCAGGATCGAGCAATAGATAGCGTTTAACAGCTATCACGGGAACTTTGACGCCATTGTCGAACTGATTGTCTTTCAAGAAGGGATTTTTAGAAGCACGCGGTTTCGCTGGCGCATCGATCAGGGGATCACGGGGATCGAGCGTGTAGCCGAGTTCACGAAACAGGCTTGGATAGGGTTCTTGAGTGCGCAGGACTTCGACGATATTATCCGGTAGCTCCTCTCGCCAACTGCCGGGGCCACCCTTGCGATAAAACTCACCATCGGGGTCGTTGTAGAGCTTGCGCAGCAGATTTATATCGCACACGTCGATGGCGCTCTGAATTCGGTCAGGATCGGCGGGCTGGATTTGATCTGTCAACTTTGTGAGCGTCTTCACCGGATCGCGCCAGAGATTCTCGTAACGCACGACGAAAGACCGGCCCGACTTCATCCAGTCCAGCGAGATATGCAATACGTGGAAGAAGTTCTCTTTGGCGTAGCTTGTGGCATACTCCCCCATCCGGCCGCCATCGAGCGGTAATTTCCTGGCCGCAGGCCCCACGTTAACATTCGGGTCATCCACCTGGTGGAGAAACATATGCCATATTGATACCAAAACATCACCAGGATGGCGGACCATCGTGACAAAATGAGCCTGGTTTTCATTCGCCCAAGTCAGCAGCTCTGGCTCAGGGTAATAGTGCTGCAAAGCGATCCATCTTGGCCCTTGACGGTCGAGCGCGGCTATGTCAAGATCGGCTGGCACGATCACTTCCGGCAAATCGTAGATAGCCGAGAGAAGGTGGGTCATCCACGTGTTTCCCGTCTTCGGCGTGCTGGCTACAATAATTTTCATATGTGTCAACCTTATCTGTATTTTGAAATCCAAGAGCGTGCCTTACTCACCAGTGATGATAGCCTGTGACGCAATGAAAGTACAAGCGCAAGTATGGCGTTGTTTGCCTCTGGGAGGCTCCGGGAGATGATCTGTTCGCTGCTCCGTATGGGCTCGTTGAGTGCTCTGTGAGAAGCATACGAAATTCGCGCGTAGTTTACGAACCAACGGGCGAAGCGGAGGCGATCCTCTCCAAACAAATCAAGGAAAGCTGCCTGGAGATCGGGGCGTTGGTGGTAAATGTGAACGGCGATGTTGGTCAGTACTGGCTCAGCTCCTTGTCGATGGGGATCCTCTTCGGTTGGCATATTGCTCCAGGCAAGCAAGGCCTCCCGCATCGGAGCGATAAATGCCGGATCGAGTTCATACTTAGCCTGGTTGATTATGAACCAGGTGGCGTACTTGAGCCGATCTTCCCCAAACAGGTCAGGAAAGAGAGCGTGAACATCGGGGCGCGTGCAATAGATGTAATGAGCTAGATTGGTCACTATTAGGGCCGATTCCCTCCGTCGGGGATCTTTGTCGGCTGGAGAGTTGAGCCAAGCGTAAAAGGAATCGGGGCCTGTCTGTTCCAGGTCGGGCCATCGCTTGCAGATTGCCGGTTCCAAGGATAGATAGAGTTTGACCGCGAGCGGGGGGATCTGGACACCGTTGTCAAAATGCGTGATGTTGTGGAAGGGGTTCTCGAAAACTCGAGGTTTTCGCGGCAGTGTGGTCAAGGGGTCATCGGGCTCCAATGTATAACCAAGCGCGGCAAACTGGGCGGGGTAGGGAGCCTCACGGCGGAGGACGTCTATGACATCCTGGGGTAACGCATTTTTCCAGTTCCCTACGCTGCCTTTTCGGAAGAACTTAGGATCTGTTCCTGGCGTTTTGCGCATTAAGCCAATGTCACACAGCTCAACAACTCGTTTAATTCGTTCCAGTGAAACTTGATGGATTGAGGCAGTCAGTTCCTGGAGGGCAGTGACCGGGTCACGCCACAAATCTTCGTAGCGGATTATGTGAGATTCTCCAGAGCGTATCCAGCTTAGGGATATATCGAGAAATTCTGAGAAGCCGTGTCCTAAATAGTAAAGCGTGTTCTCACCCATTGTTTCACCGTCGCGTGCCAAAATCGGCGATGGGTCAATATCTGCGTAATTCAGACGGTCTATATAATTCCGCACAAAATGGAACTTGGATAATAGCGTGTCGCCAGGATGTCGGATCGTTGTCACAAACACAATGTTGTTGCGTCGACCATAATCAATAATATCAGCGCGTGCTCTGTAATGCTGATGTGTTATCCAACGCTGTCCTAGCTCGCCCACCTCATCGGGGTTGAATTTTTGACCCACCCTCACGATAGGCAGTTGGTAAACGTTCGACAGCAGGTGCTTGACCCACGTGTTCCCCGTCTTTGGCGTGCTGACAATCATAATCTTCAGATTGTCCAGGACATAAGAGTTTGGCTTCTCGTTTTTCATATCTTTATCGCTTTTCCCCGGCTTCTTGATACGCATTTCTGAAGCGTTCTACAGCCACATCCCAGGTATGCTGAGCCAACACCTTCTCCTTTCCATGCTGCCCCATCCGCTCGCGCAACCTCGCATCGGTCAACAACTCCAGGATCGCCGAGGCCAACTGCGGCGCATTCCGATAAGCGATCAACAAGCCATCCCGCCATTCGTCGATCACAGAGGGTATCGCGCCGCTGCGACAGCCGATGACGGGCTTGCCGGCTGCCCAGGCCTCGACGAACGTGATCCCAAACGATTCGTGGCCCGATGGCGAGACGAACACATCGCAGGCCGCGAAAATCTGTGGCTTCTCCTCCTCGGAAAAGTTCGGCATGTGCTGAATGCGCTCTTGCTCCTGGGGGGAAAATTCCTCCAGCATGCGATCCAGATACTGCGAATAAGCCGTGCGCCCGCCAGCCACGATCAAACGTGCTTCGGGCAGTTGCCGCCAGACCAACCGCATCGCCTGGTAGAGTACGTCAATGCCTTTGTGCGCCGACTGCTGCCCCACGAAGGCGATGACCGGCGCATTCTCCCATCCGAATTTACGGCGCAGCGTCAGACCATTAGCTTCCTCAAAAGGCCCAATATCCACACCTGGGGCAATCACTTGCACTTTGTCCGGTGAAGCACCTCGATCAATTACGAAATCCCGCTCAAATGGCGTATACGCAATGTACTTGTCGCAGGCTGCGATAGCTTTATCGATAATAGGGCGATCATAGCTCCATCGCTGTCCGGGATGGAGAGCGCCGTAGAACACCAAGGGGATGTGGTTAAAGCGCTTGCCAATCGCGGCGTAATACATATGCAGCAACGGGAAGGCCGAGGCTGCCACGACATCGGCCTTTGCGCATCGGATCGCGGCGAACATCGGCCAGGAGATCGGCCCGTGATACAGGGTGCGGAGCACGTCGTTGAAGGGCCAGTTACCCTCGAAGGCCCTCCTTTGCAGATCATCGATACGCGGCGCGATCCGGTTGTTGACCGGGAAACGGCGTATTTTCACGCCGTTAAGCTCCTCGCCCTCGCGGATCGGGATCGTCGGCTGGCTGGGGTCCACGAACATCCCCGGATTATAGCCGTTGGTCGTGAAGACCGTCACCCGGTCGCCGTGTTGCGCCACCAGGCGCTCCGATATCTGCTGAAACAGAAACTCGGTGCCGCCGATGGCCGGCGGGTAGCCGTGAACGACGTGCAGGATCTCCATGTGCGGCGCCTAGAGATGGAACTTCTGCAACGCGGTGTCCAGTTCTTCCGTTGTGCCGATGTCTATGTATCGACCGTCGTCAAAGCAAAAAGCCCTGACGTTCAGATTTTGGCGTAGCGCCTCGTCGAAAACCTCCGATAGGACGATCTCTCTATCGTCCACGGGAATATCCAACAGAAATTGGTGCATCATTTCGGTGAAGTGTGGCCCCCAGCAACAAATGCCCCACATATATTCCAGATCGGTCTGCGCGGGCTTGTCGATGTTATAGGTGACGCGATGCTGCGCATCAAAACCCACCATGCCGAACTTCCAAGGCGTGTCGGTGGCGAAGAGCCCCAGCGTCAGATCCGCCTCAACGCCGTCGTGATAATCCAACAATTTCACGAAAGCGTCCTTCGGCTCAATGATCGTGTCGGGCATGCCGAAGACGACCGTGGCCCCGTTCAACAAGGGATAGGCCAAATCGAGAGCGAAGGGCATCCCCAGCAACTCCTCCTGATACAGGTAGGAGACGTGGGCGCCGAAGCGTCGCCCGTCGCCATAGTAATGCATGATGTCCTGCTTCCCCTCGCCCAGGATAATGAACACTTTCTCGGCGCCGGCCATCACCAACGCCTCGAACAGGTATTGGCTGATCACCTTGGGCCGACGTTCGATCGTGTCCTTGACCTTGTAATCCTGGTAACCAATTGGGAAAAGTTCCTTGGGACAGGGGAAGGGGGCCAGGCGGCTACCTTGCCCGGCCGCTGGAATTAAACCGACAATGTCGCTCATATACTACTCCTTATTGCTGCTCTTTCGCTTTCTCATATTCCTGGGCGCGTAGCGCGAAGGGAATGTCCGGATCATATATCTCGCCGAATAGCTCCTCAATCTCGAATAGCTCCATCAAACGCTGCTGCGCCCGCTGATACTCCGGTGAATTGAAACAGACGTCGAAACTCAAGGCCCGCACGCTCTTAAATATCTCCTCATCGGTGCGACGGCGCCGCTGTTGGATGTGCGCCCGTTTCTCCATCAGGTCAGGATATGTCTCGATGAGGTCGTTGGTGGCCGCGATGTGCGCTTGCTCTATCCAATAGAAAGATTCTTGTTGCGGCGTGGCAATGTGCTCTGGAACAGGCCGCCCGCGCCGCCGATCCAGCTCGTCCAAGCCGCGGCGCATCAGGGCCAGCAGCCCCTCGTCGCGCAGCGTGCGCCAGGTCTCTCGCGCGTAATAACGCAGGTCGTAATCGGTCTGTACCGGGGCCGCCGGCTCGGTTTCAGAATTGAGGCGGCATGCGTCCATATCCACGCCCCCCATCCGGCCATACAGATAAGCCCGTTTGAACTGCATCAGCAGCGCCAGCGGCAAAACGCGCGCCAAGTAGCGCTGCTCATAATTTTTGATGATGGTGTAAAGGGCGTTCCGCTCATACAAATAGTGAATGCGAGCCGGCGCTTGCTTGGAGGATGAGCCATAGTGGACGTGATAACAGATCGATTCGGGCGCGAAGGCGACCTTGTAGCCCAGCACCCACAGTCGCCACCCCAGGTCAATGTCCTCGAAATAGGCGAAATAATCCTCGTCAAATCCGCCTACATCCAGGAAGATTTCTCGGTCGATGAGCATAGCGCCGCCACACGGCGCCAGGATGTAGTCCACGTCATCGTAGGCGTTCAGGTCGGGGTTCCGGTAACCATCGGCGCGGCCATGTCCCAGGAAGGATAGCAGAATGCCGCCAAAGTCCATTAAATGCCCATCCCAATTCAATATCTTGGAAGAGGAGCAGATGACCTCTCGCTCGCCCGCCATTCCTTCCAGCAAGCCGGTCAGCCAGTGCGGCTCCACGCGCATGTCGGAGTTCAAAAAGGCCACTAATTCGCTCTGAACCTGCGCCGCAGCCCGATTATTGCCCTCGCAGAAACCATGATTGCGCTCAAATTGAATCACGCGCACCTGGGGAAAATGCTCGCGCACATATTCCACCGATCCATCATGGGAAGCGTTATCAGCCAGCACCAGCTCGACGTGCTCAACCGGATAATCGAGGTCGCTCAGGGAGGAAAAGCAATCCTCCATATATTGCAGCCCGTTGTAGTTCAGGACGATCACGCTGACCGTGGGAAAATGCACGCTATCCTCCTACCTTCCAACGGATGTAGCGGCGCACCTCGCGGGCCACTCCGTCCAAGCCTTGTCGGCGGAGTATGCGCCACGCTTTTCCGGGCAGAGCTAGCAGTGGCGTCGGCGCGGACGAGACGGGCTGGTGGTGCCGAAGCGGATCGTCATCATCCCCGCATACGATCTCACTCGTCTCTTCGAATGCGTGGGATGTGTATTGCCCCAGTCCCGCCGACGTGTTTTGTTGCAGCGAAAGAGGTGTGATCGCCGCATAATGGCTGTACAAGCCACGCACATTTTCCACCGTCAAGGCCGGCTGGCCTTTGTACAGGGTCAAAGCATCATCCTCGTGGGTCAGATCATCGGGCCAAGGCCCATAGGCGATTGCCTGCAAGGCGGATAATATGTGATATCCTTGCCACCGTATTCGATGGGACCAGTTTCTCATCGCCTGTTCTGGCGCGACTTCACTCGATATTTCCACCTTCTGAAGCGCCTCGCGGCGCAGCAAGCCGCCCGATGAGTGAATAGAATGTACTTCCCGCCAGCGCTTGAACTGTCCCACGTCCAGATGACCGATGTAGGAGACGCATTCGTTTGCACCCTCCCGTTCTCCCGCGCTCACGACGAAGCATGGCCATCGCTCCCACATCATCCTGGGGGCCACGGCGGCGATGTCGTCTCGCAGCGTCAAGGTGTGCGTCATCTCAGAAAGCGCCCCTGGCGTCAATCTCACCCGTGAATCGAGCAGCAAAACAGCTTCGGCCTCAACCTGAGGCAGCCGCTCGCTTAGAGCACGGGTCCAGTCGTCGCGCTGGATCAGATGAACTTTTTTCGCCTCAAGCGACAAGGGCTGCGCGGCGAAAACCGTGATTTCTCCCCCCCCAAGCTCTCGTTGTTTTCGCAAAGAACCCAAACATGCATCCAGATCGCCTTGGGGGTGGTGATGGATGACGAAGGCGGCGGCTGAACTTCTCGTGGCGTCCATCGCGGCGTGGGGGGGGAATGACGTCGTGGCGGGCGATCCGGCTTGTAAAAGCCCCGCGCGTTGGAGGACGGCCAGGGCGCAGGAGGCCAAGTAGGTCGAAATGTGAAGGCTCTGGGCCAGCTCGGTCGTCGCTTGCCCCTCGGCGGCTGACCAAATCGCAAATACCAGCGGGTCCAGAGCGATGCCCTTCTGAGCGCCCGGCGGATGGATGATGGCCCAATCGTCGGCCTGCCGGGCGATAACCAATCCATTGCGTCGGTAGGTAGTCGATTTCATCAATCCATCAAGCGCCGGGATTACTGGTGAACCACCGCCAGCGGAGATATTGGCCCGTTTCCTGCATCAGGCCCAACGCGCCTTTCTCCCGCAAGGCTCTGCGCACTTTTTGCCCGATGGAGGGCGAGGCGGCGGCAACCGCTGTGAGGTTCACGGCCAAATCCTCTGGGGCCGGAGGGGAATTAGGCTTGAAGGCTTCCACGTCCATATAATGGCCCCGGATGGCGGGCGCAAAAATGACCGGGTAGCGACCATACATCGCCGGGCGGGGCAAGCCCTCAGCGAGCGCGAACATCGCGTCGTCGGAGAAATCAGACGTGCGCGGTCCGCGCGTCCGCCAGCGGGCCAGCGCCAGTTCGGGCCAGGAACGGCGCCATTTTCGCTTGCTCTCGCGGTAAGTTTCCAGCACCTCATCCAGGCCCTGATCCTTGGCCCGCGCGACGGTGAGACGATCCTGCTCCTGATAAATGCGCGTGAGATCCCTGGCCCGTTTGAAATCGAGGTTCTTCCAGATAAAGCGTAGACGGTTGCGCACAATCAGATCCAGTTTGAACGTGGAGGCCATCGTGTTCACCGTGGCGTTGAATTTATGATACACGATAGCCTGCGGCGCGGCGACTAAATCATAACCGCAGAGCCGCGCTCGGAGCGACCAATCCACATCGTCGTAGTAGACGAAATACTCCTCATCCAGATAGCCGATCTGCCCCACCACGGAGCGGCGCAACATCGCCGCCCCGAAGCAGGCGGCGAAGACCTGATCGGTGTCGTCAAACTGACCCGCGTCCAGGTAACCGATGAAATTGTCGTGGGAATGACCGTTGGGATGTATGGAGTTCCCCATCGAGTTGATAAAGGAACGCATATAAAAGAGTTTCATCTTGGGAGCTACGATGGCGACGTTCTCCGACTGAAGCATTTTGTGGACGCACTCCGCGATACAATCCGGCTCCATCTCGGTGTCCTCGTTCACCAGGAAGAAAAAATCTCCCTGAGCCCGCTTCATCGCGTAATTGTTCGCCCCGCCAAACCCCAGGGGCTCCGGAGTGGGAAGTACGTTCACCGAGGGGAAATTTTGCTCCGTGAAAGCAGCCGAATCGTCCGTGGTCTGGTTATCGACCAGGATGATCTCCAGGTTGGGGTAAGTTTGCGCCAGAACTGAGGGCAAGCAGCTCTCCAGGTGAACGCGAGCCTGGCGGCTGGCGAGAATAATGATGGAGACGAGGGGGAGATCGGGCAACTCAGAAATTTCAACAGGCCGGGGGCGTGGGAGCGGATCCAGCAGCTGGGACGGATTGAGCATACCGGCGCGGGCCAGCACCTTGAGGGTCGACTCGATGAAGGCGGGCGAGAGGTTGACCCCTTCGGCGAGCTCGTCGATCACCTGCGCGGTAGGCCGCCCGTCACAGGCCAACCAGATGCGGTATGCCGCGTCGTCGAGAGCCACACCCCAGCCGTCGGCGTCGCTTAAAATCCAGAAGGTGCCGTCGTGCCGGGGCTGATAGGCTGCGTTCTGGGTATAAAGGCGATCCAGCGGATCCATTATTTCAGCGACCCTCCTTTGATGATGTGATTGATCCCGTTCATCAAACGCATCACCCGCCCTTGCTGGATCTGAGCGAGCATTTCCCTCAATTGGGCGACATCATCATCCTTGGCCTGCACTTGATTTTTCAGACCAGTAACTTGACGTTCCAGACCAGTGACTTGCGCATCCTTCGTCAGCATCTTTCGCTCCAAGTTGGCTATACGGGCCTCGCGCTCCCGCAGAGCGCCTTCCAGGCGGCTGGTGCGCTCAGCCCGTCTATCCACCTCCCGCCTCAAGGCGTTGATCTGGCTGATCAGCTTCAGCGTGGGCAGCGACTGCAAATCGATGCGGGTCAGCGCCCTGTCCGGGGCGCACCGGGGATTGCGACAAAATTCCACCAGCGGCCTCATCACGACATCCCACCTCAACTGAGGAATGACCGTGGCAAAACGCTCTCGAAAATCACTCCGCGAGGCATCGACGCTCTCCAGGATGGCTATGGTCACCTCCTCCACGTTCTTGTAATCCACCACCCACCCCAAGCGGTGCTGTTCAACCAACGAGCTCAGGACATCGCCCTGAGTGACGATGATGGGCAGCGCGGCCCAGATGTAATCCAGCAATCGCGTGCGGAAAGAGAAGTGGGTCTCCACGTGGGCGAAGTGTAAGCTGATTCCCACGTCGGCCTCCAGTAGGTAATTCTGCCGCTCCTCGTAAGGCGTCCAATCGTTGAAGAAGACGCAGCGCTCGTGGAGGCCCAGCTCCTGGCTCAAGGCAACCGCTCTTTTCGCCATTTCACCGCTGTGCACATCCGGGTTGGGATGGCGTATGCCCAGGAAGAACAACTTGACGTCGTCGCGCTGTTTCGAGACGCGCTCCATGGCCCGGATCAGCGTCAGTGGATCAAACCAATTGTAAACCCCGCCCCCCCAGACGATGAGGTGGTCTTTCGGCTGAATGCCCGGCCAGACGCCTTTGAGCACAGGATGAGTATGTTCCGGTGGCTCTTCCGGCAAGCCGAAAGCGACCACGTCGATCAAGCGTTGCAGCGTGGGGTCGTCGTCATACGTGAGAGGATTTATGCGTCCCAGCGCGTTGAGCCATCCGAGCCAATAATCGCGCTGCTTCTCGCTGGAGCAGATGAAAAAATCCCCCCAGGTCAATAAATCGGTGAGTGCGTCCAGCGTCTCCGCGTGACGACAGCGGCGCTCGGTGCTTGGCAAGCCCGTCAACATAGGCAAGCTTTCCAGTAGAAAGGGGTCGTAAACATCGACCACCAAGGGCACCAATATATCTCTCAGAGAGGGGAAGCGCCAAAGTGTAGCGCCAGATAGAACAACCACGTCGCTCTGAGAAGCCAACGTTTCCAGTTTGTCTATATCATATTGCACAACCTCAAACGCCCGTAGCGAAAGCGAGGTAGGGTGAGGCGTCGCCAACACAACATCCACCTCACGACTTAGAACACGCGCAAACTCCCAACAGCGAATAGCCGGCCCGGCCATATTTTCGCCTACCACATCGTGGGTGATGATGAGCACACGAGGCTGACTCATACCACCTCCCGACTTTTCTCTACTTGCCGATGCTTATCGCTCCACCCCCATTCTCCGCGCAAGCTTACCAGACCATATCGTTCCTCTGTTCCTACCTGGCGTACCCTGAAAGGATAGAGGCGATC
Organism: uncultured Hyphomicrobiaceae bacterium; assembly: GCA_964474225.1. Classification (GTDB taxonomy): domain Bacteria; phylum Pseudomonadota; class Alphaproteobacteria; order Rhizobiales; family Rhodomicrobiaceae; genus Dichotomicrobium. The sequence goes on along the minus strand of CAYYSM010000005.1, from coordinate 468 downwards.
ATGACAATCATACATCACTGTATCCGCCTCATTATGCACCGACACCGACACCAGATACGTACCCTCCATCAAGGGGAGCTGATCCACCCGGTACATCACTTCCCCCTCACCATCGACAAAAGGAATATCCAACCCAGCGAACTGGGTGTTGGGGCCGCACACGTGCAGGCCATCACTGCGATGGACAGCCAATCCAAAGACCGGCTTCTCGATCCGCTGCGGCGCACGATAACGCAAGCGCACCGTCCAGGGTTCCCCAACCCGAAATATAGTCCGCTCTTCCCCAGTTGCATCAAGGAAAGAAACATCAACAACCCTTACATCCCCTGTGCCCCATCGCTGCTTAGCCTTGTCTGACGCCTCCTGTACATCCTTGGCTTCAGCTTCCGATTTATCATCTCGTATTGCAGCCCTCGCGCTCGCCTTTTCCTCTTCCTCCGCCGCGTGACGTAAGTAGGCCGAAACAAC
>CAYYSM010000004.1:25784-26333 GCA_964474225.1 uncultured Hyphomicrobiaceae bacterium | reverse complement strand
TCCCACACGCCATCGTGATTGACGACGGTTCCGTTGACGACGACGAGATCATAGCTGGAGGTCATGGGATGACTTACGTTTTAAGGATGCGCAGCGCGCTCTTGATGCTCACAAGCGCTTACGCAATCATGCCGTAAGGTTCAAGGGAGGAGAGCGGTTCATGAACAACGGATGCTTGGCGATTCTGCCTGATCGCGGCGTCATCGGCGTCAGCGGGGAGGAGGCGACGCCGTTTTTGCACGGGCTCGTCACGCAGAATATCGAGAACCTGAAGCCGGGCGAGGCCACCTACACCGCGCTGCTGACGCCGCAGGGCAAGGTGCTGTTCGATTTTCTGGTGCTGCGAAGCGAGAGCGGCTATCTCATCGACTGCGCGCGCGCGGCGCTGTCCGATCTCACGCGCCGCCTTGGCTTTTACAAGCTGCGCGCCAAGGTGGAAATCGCCGACAAGTCCGACGAGTTGGCCGTCGCCGCGCTATGGGAGGCGCCGGGCGAGGTCGCCGCGCCTGCCGAGGGCTACGCCTTCGCCGACCCGCGTGCGGACGGGCT
>CAYYSM010000004.1:16241-25774 GCA_964474225.1 uncultured Hyphomicrobiaceae bacterium | reverse complement strand
GGGCTGGGCGTCCGACTGCTCGCCCCGGAGGAAAAGCTGCGCGCAGCCGCCGAGAAGCATGGCTGGACGCAGGCCGAGCCGAAGGATTACGACGTCCACCGTATCGCGCAGGGCGTGCCGGAAGGCTTCAAGGACTACGAATCCGGCGAAGTGTTCGCGCATGACGCCTGCATCGACCAGCTCGGCGGCGTCGACTTCTACAAGGGCTGTTATGTCGGGCAGGAGGTCGTCTCGCGGATGCATCATCGCGGCACGGCGCGCAAGCGCTTCGTCGCGGTGCGCGGCAGGGGCCTGCCGGAACCGGGCACGGCCGTCACGGCCGGCGCAACCAATCTCGGCAAGCTGACATCCGCCGCGAACGGGCGCGGCCTTGCGCTCGTGCGTATCGACCGGGCGGGCGAGGCGCTGTCGCGGGGCGAGGCGATCAAGGCGGGCGAAATCCCGGTCGAGTTGAGCCGGCCGGACTGGGCGGCGTTCGACTTCCCTGTGCCGGCGGAATGAGCGCGCCGCGAACCGTCGAATGCGCCTGGACAACGAGCGACCCGCTTTACATCGCCTATCACGATGAAGAATGGGGCGTGCCGAAAACCGATGACGCCGCCCTGTTCGAAAAGCTGTGTCTTGAGGTGTTTCAGGCCGGGCTGTCCTGGCTGACGGTGCTGCGAAAACGCGAGGCGTTCAACGCGGCCTTTGACGGTTTTGACGCCGAGACGGTCGCGCGCTACGGCCCGGACAAGATCGCCGCGCTGGTGGCCGAGCCGGGAATCATCCGCAACCGGCGCAAGATCGAGGCGGTCATCAACAACGCGCGAGCCTATCTGCGCTTGCGCGAGACCACGACGCTCTCCGATTTCCTCTGGGATTTCGTCGATGGCGAGCCGATCCAGAACCGGTTTGCCGACCCAGCGGAGGTGCCGGCCGCCACACCGCTGAGCGAGCAGCTGTCGCGCGCCCTGCGCGACCGTGGCTTCCGCTTCACCGGCCCGACGCTCGCCTATGCCTATATGCAATCGATCGGGCTGGTGAACGACCATCTCGTCGCCTGCCCGCGCCATGACGCCTGCGCCCGCCTCGCGAAGGTCTTCTAATCCTCGTCGGCGTAAGGCTCGGGCGACTCGCTCGCGCGCGGATGCCCGATCAGCTCCAGATAGCGGCGGAACGAGATCGCCGCGCTGGCGTAGGGCTCCTGATGCTCAACGCTCCAGTAACGCAGCTCCGACAGCGGGATGCGCTTGCCGGTCACGGCGCAGCGCACGAAGTCGCCGGGCACGAGCACGTGGTACTCGCCGTCGTCGTAGCGCAGGCGCGCCTCTTTCGTGAGACCGAAGGATTTCTCGTAGCGATTCATGCAGGTCCGGGATGTTCTGATGCCGTTTCAAACACGATAACGCGCCGCGCGCCAAAGCGCGAGAGCGATCAGAGCAGCTTGCCCTGTTTGGCCGGTTTCGCCGACCGCGCCGCGCCGCCCTGCGCGCCGGATTTGGCGGGCTTCCGCGACCTGCCGTCGATATGTGCGCCGACCGTGCCGTCTGCAAATTCGATGTCAACGCGGGCGAGCGCCCGCGCTGCCTCAGCCGTGCGCACGGCGTGGCCTTCGGCGTCGCGGACGAGCGCGAAGCCGCGCGCCAGAACGCCCTTGTGGCTGAGCGCGCGGAGAAGCTGGGCCTGCGCGTCGAGGCGCTCGCGTTCGCGCTTGACGGTCGCCACCGAAGCCCGCTGCAAGCGCCCAGTGGCCACATCCAGCCGTTCTCGCGCCTGCGCGGTGCGCTGCGTCAACAGGTTTGGCCGCAGCCGCCCGCTCCACGCCTGCAACTCACCGCGCCTCTGCGCGACATAAGTGTAGCGCGCGCGCGCCAGCCGTTCGGCGGCAGCATCGAAGCGCTGGCGCGGCAGGGACAACAGATCGCTCAGCCGTGGCAGTCCGCGCGCGAGTCCGCGCAATTCCCGCCGATGCCCTTCGAGCAGCCGATGGATCGCCAGCCGCTGCCTGTCACGCATCTCGGCGACGCGCGCCAGCAGATCGGACCGGCGCGGCACCGCCCATTCCGCCGCCTTTGTCGGGGTCGGCGCGCGCGCATCCGCCACAAGGTCGATCAGCGTCCAGTCAGTCTCGTGGCCAACCGCGGAGATCACCGGAATGTCGCTCGCCGCGACCGCGCGCACGGGCGCTTCCTCGTTGAAGCCCCACAGGTCCTCGATGCTGCCGCCGCCGCGCGCCACGATGAGCAGGTCCGGGCGCGGCACCGGGCCGGCGGGCTGGAGCGCATTGAAGCCGCGCACCGCCGCCGCCACTTCCGCAGCGCAGGTCTCGCCCTGCACGCGCACCGGCCAGACAATGATATGGCTGGGGAACCGCTCATCGAAGCCGTGCAGCATGTCGCGGATCACTGCGCCGGAAGGCGACGTCACGATCCCGATCACGCGGGGCAGATAGGGCAGCGCCTGCTTGCGGTCCTCGGCGAACAGCCCTTCGGCCGCGAGTTTGCGCTTGCGCTCCTCCAGCAGCGCCATCAGCGCGCCCGCGCCCGCCGGCTCCAGCGCCTCGATGACGATCTGATATTTCGATGAGCCCGGATAGGTCGTGATGCGGCCGGTCGCGATGACCTCCAGCCCTTCTTCGGGCTTGAATTTCAACTTTCCGGCCGTGCCGCGCCAGATCACGCCGGCGAGGACCGCGCGCTCGTCCTTCAGGTCGAGATAGACGTGCCCGGAGGCTGGCCGCGAAATCCGCCCCAGCTCCCCGCGCACGCGCACGAATCCATAGGTGTCCTCCATCGTGCGCTTGATGGCGGCGGAGATTTCGGAAACGGAATATTCCGCGACGTTGCTGGCTGGCGCTGGCCTGGGCAAGGGGCCTCCTGTTCCTTGGCGCGAAGGCATATGTCAACATAAGGTCTTTCCGCACCATCGCCAAAAGCGCGGGCGCTCCCGGTTTCGCCGGCGCGGTTTTCCGTTTAGAAAAAGCCAAGCGCCGCAGGCGGCGGCAAAGGTGAAAAGCGATTTGTCCTCATGAAAGTGCTTCTGATCGGCTCGGGCGCTCGCGAACACGCACTCGGCTGGACGCTGTCGCAAAGTCCCCTGCTCACGCGGCTGTTTTGCGCGCCGGGCAATCCGGGCCTGGCGGAGATCGGCCAATGCATCGCCCTCGATGTAAACCGCCATGAGGATGTCGTCGCGTTCTGCCGCGAGGAAGCGATCGACCTTGTCGTGGTCGGGCCGGAAGCGCCGCTGGTCGCCGGGCTGGGCGACGCGCTGGAGGCGGCGGGCATCCGCGTCTTCGGGCCGTCGAAGGCTGCCGCCCAACTCGAAGGCTCGAAGCGCTTCACGAAAGACCTGTGCGCGGAGGCGGGCATCTCCACGGCCGATTACGCAGCATTCGAGACCGCTGACGCCGCGCACGCCCACATCGCGGAACGCGCGCTTCCTCTCGTCATCAAGGCGGACGGGCTGGCTGCGGGCAAGGGCGTCACGGTCGCCGCAACCCGCGATGAGGCCGAGGCGGCCATCGACGCCTGCTTTTCCGGTATTTTCGGGCAGGCCGGCGGGCAGGTGGTGATCGAGGACTGTCTGGAGGGCGAGGAAGCCAGCTTCTTCGCCATCGTCGACGGCGAGACCGTGCTGCCGATGGTCGCCGCGCAGGACCACAAGCGCGCCTTTGACGGCGACACCGGCCCGAATACCGGCGGGATGGGGGCTTATTCGCCCGCGAAGATCATGCCCCCGACGATGTGCGACCGCGTCATGGAGGAGATCATCGCGCCGACCGTGCAGGCCATGGCCGCGCGCGGCACGCCCTATCGCGGCGTGCTCTATGCCGGGTTGATGATAACCGCCGACGGGCCGAAGCTGATCGAGTACAATGTCCGCTTCGGCGACCCGGAGGCGCAGGTGCTGATGATGCGCCTGCAATCGGACCTGCTGCCGGTCCTGCTGGCCGCTTGCGACGGCAGGCTCCACGAGGCCGACCTGAAATGGCGCGCGGAGACGGCGCTCACCGTCGTCATGGCGACGCGCGGCTACCCCGGGGCCTATGAGAAGGGCAGCGAAATCCGCGGCGTCGAGGATGCCGCCGGGATGGACGACGTGCAGGTGTTCCATGCCGGAACGAAACGCGCGAGTGGAAAGTTAATGGCTTCGGGAGGGCGCGTCCTGAGCGTCACGGCACTGGGCAAGACAGTGCGCGAGGCGCAGGCCCGGGCCTATGAGGCGGTGAGCCGCATCAACTGGCCGGAAGGATTTTACCGGCAAGATATTGGCTGGCGCGACGTGCGGCGCGAGACGGCCGGAGAGACGATCGATGAAGAGGGACGCGCTGATGGCCAAGGATAGCGAGCCAGCCGCGGAGAATGGCGGAGGCGTCCCGGTGGGCGGCGCAAGCGCGGCGCACACGGCGGAGACGAGCGCGCCTTCGGGCCTCGGCCTTGCTCTCGGCGGCGGCGGCGCGCGCGGCCTGGCGCATATCATCGTGCTGGAGGCCTTTGACGAACTGGGCGTCCGCCCAGGCATCATCGCCGGGACCAGCATCGGCGCGATCTTTGGCGCGGCCTATTGCGCCGGCATCAGCGGCAAGGATATCCGCGAATATTGCGTCTCGCTGTTTTCCAACCGCACGGCCGTTATTCGCCGCGTGATGAACGGCAAGACCGGCAAGCTGTTTGCCCTGTGGACGCCGCGCCGGCCGGCGATGTTCGATCCCGTCGTGCTGCTGCGCGCGCTAATGCCGGACGAACTGGACTGCACCTTCGCCGATCTCAAGATCCCGCTGAAAGTCATGGCCTCGGACTTCTACACCCAGAGCGAGTTCGTGATCGAGCAGGGCGATGTGCTTCCCGCCATCGCTGCCAGCTCCGCGCTGCCGGGCCTCCTCAAGCCGGTGCGCATCAAGGGACGCGTTCTGATCGACGGCGGCTTCGTCAATCCGCTTCCCTTCGACATTCTGCGAGACGATTGCGATTACACAGTCGCCATCGATGTCAGCGCCAGCCCGGAATATGGCCGCACAACCATGCCGTCCGCGCTGGAGGCGATCATCGGCAGCACGCAGATCACCATAAACTCCATTCAGGCTGCAAAGCTGCGCGCCGGTGCGCCGGACGCGCTGATCCGGCCAGACGTTTGTCAGTACAATGTGCTGGATTTCTTCAAGATCGCCACGATCCTCGAAGAATCCGAGCCGGTGCGCGATGAGGTCAAGCATGCGCTTGACGGCTATCTCAGTCGCGTAAACGCTTGAAGAATCCCTGCAGCAGATCCCGCGCGCGGGTCTCCGCGATCCCGCCATAGACCTCAGGCGCATGGTGGCAGGTCGGCTGCGCGAAGAAGCACACGCCGTTTTCCACGGCTCCGGCCTTGGGGTCATAGGCCGCGAAATAGAGCCGGCGCAGCCGCGCAAACGAGATCGCCGCCGCGCACATCGTACAAGGCTCCAGCGTGACGTAGATATCGCATTCGGGCAGGCGTTCGCTGCCCATCACGCGGCAGGCTTCCCGGATCGCGATCATTTCCGCGTGGGCGGTCGGGTCGCGCCATTCCAGCGTGCGGTTGCCCGCGCTCGCGACGATGCCGCGACCATTACAGACGATCGCCGCGCCGACGGGCACTTCCCCGCGCGCAGCGGCGGCCTCCGCCTCGGAAAACGCGCGGTCCATCGGGCTTTGCTGGCGCGGATCGGGCATGGCGCTTGCTGGCTGGCCCGCGCTGGCCGCCTACTTCAGCGGCTGGCTCTTGTTGGCGTCGCCATTGGCGGACGCCGTGGCGGGCGCGGGCTTGTCCTCGCCGCGCGGTTTCGGCGCGACCGGCTCTTCCGGCTTGACCTTATCCCCGCCCAGCTCGCGCAGCAACGCCTCGCCGCCGCGCAGCATCGGTTCGATCTTGTCAGGCGCCAGCTCGTCGCCCCGCCGCTCGTCGGCGGGATCGCCGGGGCGCTCTTCAGCCTTGTATTCCAGCATCTCCCGCTTCGGCGCGAGCACGTCGCTGGCGCGCACGTCGCGCGGCTCGTCCATCTCCGGCGTGTAGGCCCCCGCCTTGAACAGCGCCTCGATGGCCTTGGCCACACGCCGCGTAACCCGCTGACCTTCCTCCTCGCTGATCCCTGCCGCCGTGCGCGACTCGTTCACCGCGCCCACGAAGCCGGCGGCCATCAGCGCCACCTCGATCTGATAGCGGTAATTCTCCTGCGTGCTGTATTTCAGCCGGTCCCAGACATCGAGGATCAGCGATTGCATCTCCTCGATCAGCGCGCTCGCGCCGAAGAAGTCGATGGACTTGGCATCGCCCGCATCCATCGCGCCGATGACCAGCCGCGTGCCGTCGTTGCGCCGCAGCGTACTCAGCGCCTCGTAAATCTCCTCGACAGACCGGATCACGCCGACCAGCACCTGCGGATCGGTCAGCGCGCGCGGCCGCTCCGCCAGCATGATGCGCAGCCGGCGCATCTGCGTTTCCGACCCGGCGCTGTCCGCGATCGTCAACTCGTCCGACTCGGTCTCGCGAATCAGCAGTTCGCGCAGGCGCGGCATGACGTAAATGACGTTGTAGGCTCCGACATCCAGATCGGCGAGCGTCTTGCGCGACACGCCCTGATCGCCGTCCAGCAATCCGGACCAGAAGTTGATGTCGAGCAGCGGCGACAGGCCGAAATAGGCCATCAGCTCCTTTTCCTGCTCGCCGAAAGCCTGATAATGTCGTGTGAAAACGCTATATGCGAGCAAAACTTTCTGCGTTCGGTTGACGCCCTCGGACTCGCCGTTTCGATTAATGCGCAGCAACTCGCGGATACGTGCGGCCTGCAAGGCGTCGCGCAGCGTATCCACGGCCTTCACAATATCATCGCGCCGCATGGCTCGCCCCCATCTGGCGTTTCTTTTCCGGTAGACTTGTAGCTTCTCAAGCCTACAACCAGGGACCGTGGCGGCAATATGGGTCGAATTCATGGCAGGCGACAAATCAACCAAGCGTGACGAGACCATGCGCGTGGCCAAGCGGATCGCCCACGCCGGCCTGTGCTCGCGCCGGGAGGCGGAGCGGCTGATCGCCGAGGGGCGCGTGGCCGTGAACGGGCGTGTGCTTGAGAGCGCCGCGCTGGACGTCACGCCGGACGCGCGCGTGACGGTCGACGGTAAACCGCTGCCCGAGCCGCAGCCGACGCGCACCTGGCGCTATCACAAGCCGCGCGGACGCGTGACGACCCACCGCGACCCGGAAGGCCGCCCGACCGTGTTCGAGGCGCTGCCGGCGGACATGCCGCGCGTCGTTTCCGTGGGCCGCCTCGACATGAACACCGAAGGGCTGCTGCTGCTTACGACCAACGGCGAACTGGCGCGGCATCTGGAGCTGCCGGCAACCGGCTGGCTGCGGCGCTATCGTGTGCGGGCACGCGGCACGGTCGATCAGTCCGCGCTCGACAAGCTCAAGGGCGGCGTGACGATCGATGGGGTGCGTTATGGGCCGGTCGAGGCGCGGATCGACAAGCTGCAGGGCGCCAACACCTGGCTGACGGTCGGCCTGCGCGAGGGCAAGAACCGGGAGATCCGCCGATTGATGGAGCATCTGGGGCTGTCGGTGAACCGGCTCATCCGCGTGTCGTTCGGGCCGTTCATGCTGGGTGATCTGCCGGTCGGCCAGGTTGAAGAGATCAAGCCGCGGGTGCTGGCCGATCAGCTCGGCCCGGAGTTGGCGCGGCGGTTCGGTCTCGGCGGCCGCGCGGGCCACGCCAAGGCGAAGCCGCCGGAGCGAGGCAAGCCGCCGCGGCGCAAGGCAGCGGCAAGGGGCGCGCGGCGATGAGGATCGTCGGCGGGAGACTGCGCGGCGCGAGGCTTGCGACGCCGCAGGACCAGCGCCTGCGCCCGACCAGCGACAAGGTGCGCGAAGCGATCTTCAACATCCTCATGCATGGTATCGACGATTTTGAGATCGACGGTGCGCGGGTCATCGACCTGTTCGCGGGCACCGGCGCGCTGGGCTGCGAGGCGCTGTCGCGCGGCGCGGCCTTCTGCCTGTTCGTGGACAATGCGCCATCATCACGCGGGCTGATCCGCCAGAATATCGAAAATCTGGAGCTGACCGGCGTGACCCGCGTGTTTCGGCGCGATGCGGCGCGGCTCGGGCCCGCCGGGTCGGTCAAGCCGTTCGATCTGTTGTTCGCGGATCCGCCCTATGGGCAGGGGCTGGCAGAGCGCGCGCTGGCTGCGGCGGCGCAGGGCGGCTGGCTGACGCCGGGCGCGGTCTGCGTGGTTGAGGAGCGCGCGGATGCCGATTTCGCCGCGCCAGAGGCGTTCACGACGCTCGACCAGCGCCGCTATGGCGACACCGCCGTCACGTTCCTGCGGTTCGAGGGCTAGCGCGCTTCGCAGTATTTCGATCTAGGAACGTGGAACACATCATCCCGGGCGCTGCGCAGCACGCAGTGATGCGCTGCCGACCCGGGATCGGGAACCGCCTACCTGGAGCGATCCCGTGTCTGCGAAGCGGTGCATTGCACCGCATCGCGCACGGGATGACGGGCGCATCAGCGGCGACCGAATAGACGCTCGATATCGTCGAGCTTCAATTCGATATAGGTCGGCCGACCGTGGTTGCACTGGCCGGAATGCGGCGTCGTCTCCATCTCGCGCAAGAGCGAATCCATCTCCGCAGGTTTGAGCCGCCGCCCGGCCCGCACGCTGCCATAACAGGCGATTTTCGCGCAGACATCGAACAGATGCTGCTCCAGGCTGAACGCCGCGCCGGAGCTGCGCAGTTCGTCGGCCAGATCGCGGATCAGCCCCTTGATGTCGCCGTTGCCGAACAGGGCCGGCACACCCTGAACCGCGAGCGCGCCGGGCCCAAACCGCTCGATGATCAATCCAAGCCGCGCGAAGTCTTCGGCCTGCGCGATCATCAACTCGATATCCGCCGCGTCCATCTCGACAATTTCGGGGATCAGCAAGCCTTGGCTCTTCGCGCCGCCGTTGCCGAGCGCGGCTTTCAGCTTTTCATAGACCAAACGCTCATGCGCGGCATGCTGATCGACGATGACGAGTGAGTCCTCGGTCTGCGCAATGATGTAGGCGGAATGGACCTGCGCGCGCGCCGCGCCGAGCGGGTGGCTCACAAGCTCGCTGGCGGCCTCGGCGGCTTCGGCGCTGGGCCGGTCGAGTTCGGCGATCGGCGCCTGCCACTCCGTGGCGTAAGCCTGCTGCCGCGGCGCGGCAAAGCCGTTGGGCCGCGCGCGCTCCAGCGTCTCCGCCGTGATCGCCTGCGTGCTCCGCTGCCCGGCTTCCGCCCCCAGCGCGCGGCGCAAAGCCCCGTGCACGAAGGCGCGCACCAGCCCGGCATCGCGGAAGCGCACTTCCGCCTTGGCCGGATGCACGTTCACATCCACCCGCTCCGGCACGATCTCCAGAAACAGCACAAGCTGCGGAAACCGCCCGCGCGGCACGAAGTCGGCATAGGCCGCGCGCACTGCGCCGAGCAGCAGCTTGTCGCGCACGGGCCGGCCGTTGGCGTAGAGATACTGCGCCTGCCCTGTGGCGCGGTGGAGCGTTGGCGGCGCG
>CAYYSM010000004.1:0-16231 GCA_964474225.1 uncultured Hyphomicrobiaceae bacterium | reverse complement strand
GAGCCGCAGGCCCTCGCGTTCGGCTTCCAGCGCCGTGGCGTCGGCCGCGAACTCCTCGCCGAGGATGCGCTCCAGCCGGTGGCGGATGCTTTCATCGCCGTGAGCGGCAGGCAGTTTCAGGCTCGCGCGCTCGCCGGTCGTGAGCGTGAAGCCGATCTCGGGGTGCGCCAGGGCGATGCGCTTGACCACATCCGTGATCGCGGCGTTTTCCGCGCGCTCGGATTTCATGAATTTCAGTCGCGCGGGCGTGGCGTGGAACAGCTCACGGACCTCTACCACCGTCCCGGCGTTCAGTGCGGCTGGACGCACCTCGCTCTTTGCTCCGGCGCTCACGGCAATCTCATGCGCCGCGTCACCCGCGCGCCGGGTCGTGATGCGCAAGTTGGCGACCGCGCCGATGGACGGCAGCGCCTCGCCGCGAAAGCCCAGCGTTTCGATATGCGAGAGCTCGTCGCCCGGCAACTTCGAGGTCGCGTGCCGCTCAACGCATAGCGCGAGATCGTTCGCGTCCATGCCGCCGCCATCGTCGGCCACGCGGATCAGCGACAATCCGCCCCCTGCCGTGACCACCTCGATCTGGCGCGCGCCGGCGTCAATCGCGTTTTCGATGAGTTCCTTGACCACGCTAGCCGGGCGCTCGATGACCTCGCCCGCCGCGATGCGGTTAATCAGCCCCGGGTCGAGTTGGCGAATGTGGTGCGTGGTGCCCATCGGGTGTGGCCAGGTATTCCCGCGTCAGCTTCTTGCCAAGCTCCACGCCGGGCTGGCCGAACGGGTCGACCCCCAGCAGGTGCCCGGCGAGAATCGTCTCGACCATCATATGCATGAGCAGGCGGCCAAGCGTGGTCTCGTCGGGATTGTCCACATCAATGACCCGGACCGGGCGCCCAGCCTGCATCAGGGCATCGCCGATCGCGCGCTGCTGCGCGGACACGAGTTCACTCACGCGCCGGCCGGCGAGGTTGTCGGCCCCGGCCATCTCCGCCAGGTCAACGGGCATCGGCGGGTCTTCGCGGCCGTGCGCCGGGCGGATCAGCGTGATGAAATGATCCGGCGGGCCGTCCATGAAAAGCTGAAGCTGGCTGTGCTGATCGACCGGGCCGAGCGCGGCGAGCGGCGTGGTGCCCTTGCCGTTCTTGCCGAGGCTTTCCGCCCAAAGCTGCACATACCAGCGCGCGAGATGGGATAGCCGGTCCGCATAGGGCATCATCACGTTGACGCTGACGCCCTTCTCCTCCGCAAGCGCGACGGCCGTGGCCGCGCCGACCGCCGGGGCATAGTCCTCCGGCGCGCGGTCGAGTTCATCGAGGACCTGCCGACCGCCTTCGCGGATCGCGTGGGCATCCAGCCCGCGTGCGAGCGCGACGATCATGCCGACATTGCTGAACACCGAGAAGCGCCCGCCGATTTCCGGGTCGTGGTCAAGCAGGGGGACGCTTAAGCCTTCGGAAAGCTGGCGCAGCGGGTTCTTCGCGCCCGCGCGCGCCGGCTCGCTCAGGCCCAGAAAGGCGCGCGGGATCATGTGGGCCATATCGGCGCGGCGCATCCAGTCGAGCGCGGAGAGCGCCTGCATCAGGGTTTCCGCCGTGCCGCCGGATTTTGAGATCACGAGAAAGCGCGCCGTCTCCGGGTCCAGCAGGTTCAGACCGTGCTGGAGCGAGAGCGGATCGAGATTGTCGTAGAAGCGCACGCGCGGCAGCGCGCCCGCCGCGGCGCGCCGATCGCCGGGGATGCACCAGCCTGCGAGCCGCGCGAGGGTCTGCCCGCCCAGGCTGGAGCCGCCGGTGCCGAACACCACCAGCGTCTTTGCCCCGTCGAACAGACGGTCGAGCGCGGCGCGCGTCGCCGCGATGTCTTCGGTGTCGCGCGCAACCCCGAGCATCCGATAACCGCCCCCGGCGAGGCTTTCGCGCAGTTCCGCCATTTTCGGCGCAAGCGCGCGCAGCCGGTGATCCAGCGCAGCGCGCGACAGCCCCTGCGCGCCGATCCGCTCTTCCAGACAGCCGGTGATGTCATGGTGAAAGGTCATGGTGTCCGCCATTCCGCGCGCCTGCTGGCGCGTCATCTTGTCTGACGCGCTTTTAGCAAAGCGGCGCGCGGAAATAAACGGGCCGGTTTAGCCGCGCGGCTCCGAGCGCATCTGCGGCTGGCCGACGATGACGGTGATCAACCGCTCCGGCTTCAGCAGATCGGCGGCCACCCGCTTGATGTCCTCCTGCGTCACCGCCTCGATGTAGGAATTGCGCTTCTCGAAATAGTCACTGCCCAACTCGTCAAGCTGGATGCCAAGAAGCTGCTGGGCGATCTTGCCGCTGGTATCGAAGCGCAGGGCGTAGGAGCCGACCAGATACTGCTTGGCGTACATCAGCGTCTCATCATCGACGCCATTCTCCGCCACGTCGGACAGCACTTCGCGGATGACCTCAATGCTCTGATTGACGGCCTCGTTCTTGGTCGCCACGCCGCCGATGATCATGCCAGCATGGTCCATTGGAGACAGATAGGTGAAGACCGAATAGGCGAGCCCGCGCTTCTCGCGCACCTCCTCCATCAGCTTAGAGGCGAAGCCGCCGCCGCCGATGATGTAGTTCAGGACAAAGGCGGCATAGAAGTCTTCGTGATGCCGCGTGTAGCCCGGCAGGCCGAAGCGCACCGTGGACTGCGGCACGTCCATCGTGACGATTTCCGGCTCGGGGTTGCTGGCCAGAGCCGTCTCGGTGATCTCGCGAAGCGTGGCCTCGCCCTGCAGACCGCCGAACATCTCGTCCAGCATGGGCGCAAGCTCTTCCGCCGTGATGTCTCCGACGACGGCGACCTTCAGGTTGCTGCGCGCGAAGCCCTCGGCCATCGCCGCGCGCAGATCGTCGGCGGTCATCGCCTCGACCGTCTCAAGCCTGCCCCGCGTGGAGCGCGCATAGGGGTGGTCGCCGAAGGCGAGTTCAAACCATTCGAGCGTCGCGACCTTGCCGGGATCCTCTTTGGCGAATTTCAGATCGGTCTGGATCGCTCCGCGGATGCGCGGCAGGGCGTCGGCGTCGAAGCGCGGCTCGGTCAGCGCCAGGCTCAGCAGGCGCGCGGCCTCATCCTTGTTCGCGGTCAGGGTCTGCAGACGGCCGGTGAAATTGTCGCGGCTGGCGTCAAAGCTCAGCCTGATGGCCAGAGCCTGCAGCCGCTGCTGGAACGCCTGCGCGTCCATGTCGCCCGCGCCTTCGTCGAGCATCCCGGATAGGAAATGCGCGCGGCCGGCCTTGCCCTCCGGGTCCTGCTTGGCGCCCGCGCCGGCGAAGCCGAACTCCATCGTGATGAGCGGAACGCGGTGCTCCTCAATGAGCCAGGCTTCGATACCGGAGGGGCTGACGACTTTCTGGATGCGCATGGCTTGGGCCGGGTGGCTTGTTGCGAAGATGACGGCGACGAAGGTTAGGACGCTCAGGGCTTTGACGCAAAGCGCTGTAATGGCTCGCGATCGGAGCATGGTTCAACCTCGCTGGGATGAGGCCCTTATCGGCCTCACTGAATTGTCGTTGTCGGACCGACGGTCGGCTCTGCTGTCTGCTGTGCGTCCTGGGCGACAGTCTGCGGGTCCGGGATCAGCTTTGCCGTGACGGAGCGCTCGGCTTCCAGGTACTTCTCGGCGGCCGCCGCCACGTCTTCCATCGTGACCTTCGCAAGCCGGTGCGGGTGCTTGGCGATGTCCTCGACGCTCTGGCCTGTGGCGAGCGCATAGCCGTAGATGCGGGCCATGCTGGTCTGGCTGTCGTAGTTGTAGACCAGTTCGGCGATCGCCGACCGCCGCGCGCGCTCAAGTTCGTCCTCGGTCACGCCGTTCTCGGCGACATCGCTGAGGACGCGGTCCACCGCGGCCTCGACATCCGCCAACTCGCTTTCGGGCGTGGCGACAGCATAGATGCCGAGCGAGCCGTAATCGCGCGTGATGCCGGAGTACCAGCCGCCAGCCGTCGTGGCGAGCTTCTGCTTCACGACGAGTTCCTGATACAGCCGCCCGGTCGGGTTCTCGCCGACGATCCGCATTAGCAACTCCAGCGCCTCGGCCTCAAGCCCCTGTTCGCTGGCGTAGCTCGGCGTAAGATAATAGCGATAGAGCGTCGGCTTCGCTGCGCGCGGGTCTTTCAGCATCACTTCGCGCGGCGTGCGCGGATCAGGCTCTTTCGGCCGTGCGCCCCGCGTGACCCCGTCGCGACGCGGAATGTCGCCGTAATGCGTCCGGGCCAGGTCCAGCACCTCTTCCGGGTTCACGTCGCCCGATACCACAAGCACCGCGTTGTTCGGCGCGTAAAACCGATCATAGAAAGCGAGCGCATCTTCGCGGCCAAGCTCGCGAATTTCCGTCTCCCAGCCGATGATCGGCGTGCCGTAGGGATGCGCGACATACAGCGCGGCGCGCGCCTGCTCCTGCAGGATGCTGGAGGGGTCGTTGTCGACGCGCATCCGGCGCTCTTCGAGGATGACATCACGCTCGGTCCGCACTTGTTCGGGGTCGAGGCGCAAATTAGCCATCCGGTCTGCCTCCATCGCCATCACGTCGCCGAGCCGGTCTCTGGGGATGCGTTGGAAATAGGCGGTCACGTCCTGTGAGGTGAAGGCGTTGTCCTGCCCGCCCCAGCGCGCGACCGTCTTGGAGAATTCGCCCGGCGCAAGCTCCTCGGTGCCCTTGAACATGAGATGTTCGAGGAAATGCGCGATGCCGGAATGCCCCGGCGGCTCGTCCGCCGCGCCAACCTTGTACCAGACCATGTGCGTGACGACCGGCGCGCGATTGTCCGGGATGACGACAACCTCCATGCCGTTGTCGAGCGTGTAGCTGGCAACTTCCGGCGCGCTGCCGGCAAGCTCCAGCGCGCTGGCGCCGGGCTGGTCGTCTGCGTGGGCGTTGGACATGGTCATAATCGCGATCCCCATGGCGATCAGCGTGGCGAGAACGGTCAAGCCGATATGAGTGGAAGAAAGAGTGCGCGGCGCACGGATCGCGCGCGCGCGTGGCATGCGAATGCCGTGGCGGTCCATGATGGCTCCTCTCCTGCGCGAGGCAGGCATGATTGCCTCAAGTCTTGGCAGAATGTAGCGCGCGGGGAACGAGGTGCAAGTTAACAGCGCGTCATGCGCGGGCGCGGGTGCGGAGAAATAAAAGAGGCGCGCCAAATCGCGACGATGTGGCACGCCCCTCACGCTTCGGAGAGCTTATTCCGTTTGTCCGCTGGCGGAGCCGCCGCCAAGGGCTTCGCTGAGCGCCTCGCCAAACTTGCTCGGGCAGCGCTGCTTGCGGCCCGTCGCCTTGTTGAACTCTTCGATGCCGCCTTCGCCGGACCAGTCGCCCTCACGGCAGTAGCGCTCACGCTCCGCCGCGGCCTGCTCCGCCTCGCGCTTGGCGATCAGGTCAGGGTCTTCCGGCCACTGTTCCTCTGCCGTGGCCACCTGCCGCTCGCCCGGCTTCGGCAACTTTTCGGTGCTCGGCGGGACCACGAGCGGCGGCTTTTCCTCCAGGTCAGGCTCAGGCGGCGGCTTTGACACGAGGTTGATGCCGGCCGCTTCGAGGATCGGCGCGTCGATCTGCACGTCGGCGCCGGAGCAGCCGGCCAGCAGCGCGGCCAGTCCGCCCACCGCGCCGATGCGCGCCAGCCTCATGCGTATGCGGCGTGATGCCATGAATTGTGCCCCCGGCGAATCGAAACCTTAACCCGTTGATGAGTCGGAGTGCTTTGCGTCGATTTTATGGCTTCCCGCCACGGTGTCATAGAGCAGGGCAAGCGCTCCGGCGACGATCGCGGCGTCCGCTACGTTGAAGACGTACCAGTAAAAACCGTAAGCGTGCAGCGACACGAAGTCGGCCACCGCGCCATAGATCGCCCGGTCGATGGCGTTGCCGATTGCCCCGCCGACGATGAGCGCCAGCGAAATCGCCTGCAGCCGGCTGTACGTGCGGGCCATCCACACCGTAAGCAGCAGCGCGGCGCCAACGGCGATCGCGATCAGGATGTTCCGTCCGAAATCCGTTTCCTGCGCGAACAGGCCGTAGGAAATGCCGGGGTTCCAGAGCATGACGAGGTCGAAGAACGGCGTCACGGCAACGCGCCCGCGCTCCGGCAGCTCATAGACATGGATGATCCACCACTTCGTCAGCTGATCGAGCGCCAGTACACCGAGCGCCACGCCAAGCCCCAGCCGGAACCATGGGCCAACCCACATCGCGCGCCCCCTCAGTTGCCGAAACGCGTGTCGTACTGGCGCACGGCTTCCGCGTCGCGCGGCGTCAGATCAGGGAATTCCGGGTCGCTGCCCACCTCCGGCGAGATTTTCCAGGAGCGCGCGCATTTGCGCCCCCGCGCCAGCTCCGGCACGACCGCGACGCCCTCGACTTCCTCGAAGCGGTAGGCGTCTTTCGGCCCATCGCCCTTCTTGAGCGTGGCGTCGCTGGTGATGGCGATTTCCGCCCAGTCCATGTCCTTGGCGGCTTTATAGAGCGCATCGTCGCTGACGTGGATCACCGGCGCGGCCTCCAGGCTGGCCCCGATGCGCTTCTCGCGGCGCTCGATCTCCAGCGCGCCGGTGACGACGCGGCGGACCTTGCGGATCTTCGCCCAGCGCTCGGCCAGCGCCGCGTCGCGCCAGTCAGCGGGCACATCGGGGAACGTTCTCAGATGCACGGAGCCGTTTTTCGACGGGTAGCGCGACAGCCAGACCTCCTCCATCGTGAAGCACAGGATCGGCGCGAGCCACGCCGTGAGGCAGGAGAACAACTCGTCCAGCACGGTCAGCGCGGCGCGGCGTTTCACGCTGTCATACGGCTCGCAGTAGAGCGTGTCCTTGCGGATGTCGAAGTAGAACGCCGACAGGTCGATGGTCGCGAAGTTATAGAGCGCGTGGAAGACCTTCTTGAAGTCGAAGGCGTCGTAGGCATTGCGCACCAATTCGTCCAGCTCGGCCAGCCGGTGCAGCATGTAGCGCTCCAGTTCCGGCATGTCCTCCGGCGCGACGCGTAGCTCATCCTCGTAATGCGCCAGGTTGCCCAGCATGAAGCGCAGCGTGTTGCGCAGCTTGCGGTAGGCATCAACGCTCGACTTGATGATCTCCTGGCCAACGCGCACGTCCTCGGCATAATCCGCGCTGAGCGCCCAGATGCGCAGGATTTCCGCGCCGTTCTGCTTGATGACATCCTGCGGCGCGACGACGTTGCCGAGCGATTTCGACATCTTGCGCCCGTCCTCGGCCATGACGAAGCCGTGGGTCAGCACGGTCTCGTACGGCGCGCGGCCGCGGGTGCCGCAGCTTTCCAGCAGCGAGGACTGAAACCAGCCACGATGCTGGTCGGAGCCCTCCAGATAGAGCGAGGCCGGCCATTGCAGGTCGCGCCGCTTTTCCAGCGTGAAGGCGTGGGTCGAGCCGGAGTCGAACCACACATCGAGGATGTCCGTCACCGGCTCCCAGTCCGCCGTGTCCTCGACCAGCCCGTCGAGGAACCGCTCGCGCGCGCCCTCGGCGAACCAGGCGTCCGCGCCCTCGGCCTTGAAGGCGTCGGTGATGCGTTTGACCAGCTCCTTGGACCCGTCGAAGTCGCCGCGCGGGATGTATTCGCCCGTCTCGCGATGGACGAAGATGGTCAGCGGCACGCCCCAGGCGCGCTGGCGCGAGATCACCCAGTCCGGCCGGTGCTCGATCATGGAGCGCAGGCGGCGCTGGCCTGCGGCGGGCACGAAGCGCGTCTGGTCGATCGCCTCCAGAGCCATTTCGCGCAGCGTCGACTGCTTGCGCCGGCCCTTCACCTTGATCTTCTGGTCCATCGGGATGAACCACTGCGGCGTGTTGCGGAAGATGACCGGCGCCTTCGAGCGCCAGGAGTGCGGGTACTGGTGGCGCAGCTTGCCGCGCGCGGCGAGCATCCCGGCCTCGATCAGCGCGTTGATGACCGCGTCGTTGGCGTCGCCGAACTTGCCCTTGTCTGTAATGACGCGTTTCGGGTTCTCGCCGCCGAACAACGGGACGTCCGCGAAGTAATAGCCATCCTCGCGCACGGTGTGCGGCACATCCTCGATGCCCGCCTCGGCAAAGCTCTTCCGGTTGGCGACGAACAGGTTGTAGTCGTCCGCGCCGTGGCCGGGCGCGACATGGACAAAGCCGGTGCCGGCCTCTTCGGTGACGAAATCCGCCGGATAGAGCCGGACCTCGAAATCGTAGCCGCTCTCGTGGAACGCATGCCGGCATGCAAAGATGTGTTTCGGATCAACGGACTGAACCCGCTCCCACGCCTCGATCCGCGCGGCGTTTTTCAGGCTCTCGGCAAGGCTGTCGGCAACGATGAGCTTCTCGCCGACCGCGGTCCAGTTGCCCTCCGGCGCGTCGGTGATCTCGTAAAGCCCATAGGAAATGTCAGGCGAATAGGCGATGGCGCGGTTGCCGGGGATGGTCCACGGCGTGGTCGTCCAGATCACGACGTTGGTGCCATGAAGATCGAAAACGCGATTTTCAGAAGATTTCGTGAATTCGCTCGTACGATAGACGGGAAATTTCACGAAGATCGTCGGGCTTTCGTGCTCGTGATACTCGACCTCCGCCTCGGCAAGCGCGGTGCGCTCCACGACCGACCACATCACCGGCTTCGACCCGCGATAGAGCGCGCCGGCCAGCGCGAACTTCATCAGCTCGTGGGCGATGACGCTCTCGGCCTCGTAGCTCATGGTGAGGTAGGGCTTGTCCCAGTCGCCCTCGACGCCGAGCCGCTTGAACTCCTCGCGCTGCACGTCAATCCAGTGATCGGCGAATTCGCGGCATTCCCGGCGGAAGTCCACGATGCCGACCTCGTCCTTGTTCTTGCCCTTCTTGCGGTACTGTTCCTCGATCTTCCATTCGATCGGCAGGCCGTGGCAGTCCCAGCCGGGCACGTAATTCGCGTCCCGCCCCATCATCTGCTGCGAGCGCACGACGGCGTCCTTGAGGATCTTGTTCATCCCCGTGCCGATATGGATGTGGCCGTTGGCATAGGGCGGGCCGTCATGGAGCGTGAACGGCGGCCGCCCCTTGGCCTCCTTGCGCAGACGCTTGTACAGGTTGAGCTTTTCCCAACGCGCCAGGAATTCCGGCTCGCGCTTGGGCAGCCCGGCCTTCATGGGGAAGTCGGTCTTCGGCAGAAACAGGGTCTCGCGCCAGTCGCGCTCAGCGGGCGCTTCCGCCTCGGCTGCGGCTGTCGGGGTCTTGACGTGTTCCATCGTCCTGGTGGCTCTTTACGTACGAGTTTTCGTGAAAAATTTGCGCATCGTTTGCGCGCGTTGTATCAGCCGCGCGCAGAACAATCCACCCGCTTGCCCGGGGTTTTCCGCTGCGCGCGCCGCGCTAATTGCGGGCGACCTTGGCGAGCGTGCGGCGCAGCCACTCCTCGCTGTCGGCGTCCAGCGCCAGCCGTATGGGAAGGATATGTGATGCCGCCTTGAGCGCGCCAACCGGCGTCCGCCCCTCGCGCATCCGCACCCAGTCCTTTTGCGTGGTCACCAGACGCGCCTGCGCCTGCTGGGCATGCGTGAGGAGCTTGGCGGCGTCCTCGGGCGTGTAGTCGTGGTGGTCGGGAAAGGCATATCGCGCCGCTATCCGCGCGCCGAGCCGCTCCAGCGTATTGAAGAACTTGGCCGGCCGTCCGATGCCGGAATAGGCGATGACCGGCCCGGCTTCGAGCCAGCGCGTGTCCGCATCCGGCGCCAACCGCCCGCGCAACACCGGCAGATCAAGCCGCCGCGCCAGCGCCTCACCCGCCGCGCCTTCGCCGATCAGCAGCAGCGCATCCGCCCGCCGCGCCTGAAATGCAAGCGGCGCGCGCAGCGGGCCGGCCGGGATCACCGCGCCGCTGCCGATCCCCACCGCCGCGTCTACGACGATCAGCGAGAAATCCTTGGCGAGCTGCGGGTTCTGGAAGCCGTCATCCATGACGATCGCGCCGGCCTGCTGGCGCTCGATCATCGCCGCGCCCGCCTTGCGGTTGCGCGCGATGACCGTTGGCGCGTGACGCGCCAGCAGCAGCGGCTCATCGCCCACCGCCCCGGCATGGTCGCGATCCGGGTTGACGAGATGCGGCCCCGTCCGCACGCCGCCATAGCCCCGGCTCAGGAAGGTCGGATACACCTCCATCTCCTGCAGCATCTCGGCGACCTTGATCGCCGTCGGGGTCTTGCCCGCGCCGCCGGCGGTGAAGTTGCCGATGCAGATGACCGGGATTCGCGCGCGGTAGGGCCGCGCCAGCGCGAAGCGCAGCGGGGTGATCGCGCCGTAGAGCAAGGAGACAGGCGTAAGCGCCGCTTTGGCCAGCCGGTCGCGCGCGGATGGCGGGCGGTCATCGGACCACCAGCCCGGCGCATCACGAGGCATGGCGCGTGTCCGCATGCGCCTCCGATGCCGCGGCCTCGCCCGTGGCAATCCCGGACGCGGCGGCGATCGCCTCGCTCGGCAGGATTCGCTGGGTCGGGCGGCTTGCCTTGCCTTCGGCATAGGGCGCCAGCGCGGCCAGAGTGCGCTCCAGCGCGCCTTGCAGGTCAGAGGCGGCGGCCCGAGCGGCAGCGCGCATCTCTTCCAGCGCCTCCGGCTGGTCCATCAGTTCCGCTACCGTATCGGCAAGTTCTCGTGCGCTCGCGATCTTGCGGCAGCCACCCGCCTTCAGGAGCGCCTCGAAGCTCTGAGCGAAATTGGCGTGATGCGGGCCGGTGATGACGCCGGTGTCCAGCTTCACCGCTTCGATCGGGTTCTGCCCGCCATGCGGCACCAGCGAGCCGCCGATCAGCGCCAGCGGCGAAACGGCGTACCAGGTGCCCAGCTCGCCCAGCGTATCTGAAATGAAGAGTTCGGTGTCCGCACCTGGCAAAGGCATGCGTGAGCGCCGCGCCGCCGCAAGGCCGCGCTGCTTCGCCATCTCCAGGATCGCCGCGCCGCGTTCGGGATGGCGCGGGACGATGACCGTCAGCAGCGCCGGGATGCGCTCGCGCAAAAGCTCTGCGGCCTCCGCCACGATCTCGTCCTCGCCCGGATGCGTGCTTGCCGCCAGGAAGATCGGCCGGTCCGCCAGCGTCGCGGCCAGTTCGAGCTGCAAGCCCTCGTCGACCGGCGGCGCGGGCGCATCGGCCTTCAGGTTTCCGAGCGTGTGGACGGTATGCGCGCCGCACTGCATGAACCGGCGCGCCAGCGTCTGGTCCTGCGCCAGCACCATGTCGAAGCGCGAGAACAGCGGTCGGCTCATCCCGGGCTGCTTGCGCCAGCGCTTGAACGAGCGCGGCGACATGCGCGCATTAACCAGCACCATCGGGACGCCGCGCGCATGGGTTTCCATAATCAGATTGGGCCAGATCTCCGACTCGGTGAACAGCGCAAGCTCCGGCTGCCAGTAATCGAGGAAGCGCCGGACGAACTGCGGCGAATCCAGCGGCGCGAATTGATGCACCGCGCCCTCTGGCAGACGGCTGCTCGCGATGCGCGCCGAGGTGACGGTGAAGGTCGTCAGCACAAAACGGATGTCCGGGTAACGCTCGCGCAGCGCGTGCATGAGCGGCAGGATCGCGTTCGTCTCGCCCACGCTTGCGGCATGGAACCACCACAGCCGTCCAGGGGGACGCGTCCGGCCCGGCCTGCCGAAGCGCTCGCCGAGCCGTTCGCCGATCTCCTTGCCCTTCGCGACGCGGCGGCGCAGCAGCAGCCCGGCGGCCGGGCGCGCCACGCGGGTCAGAAGACGGTAGGCCCGCAGCATGAGGCCGGGCGCTTCCGGGTTCGCGGCGCTCACGGGCTCGGCCAAATGCGCATTGCCGCCCGCCAGCGCGTAGGCCCGGCGCGTGACCGCATTAATACGCTTTTCCAGGCTCTGGCGGCTGCTCTCCAGCTGGTTATCGTCCGCATCCTCCGGAACGCGCAGCGGCTCGCCCATGACCATCGCGAACCTGGAGAATGGCAGGTTTAGCGTGAACCGGCTCCAGTTCCTGAAGGCGATGTTGCGGCGTGTGGCGAACCCCATCGGGATGATCGGGCGGCCCGACGCGCTTGCCAGCGCTACAACGCCGGTCCCTGCCTTGCGCGCGGGGCCGGGCGGCACGTCGGAGGTCATCGCCACGTTCACGCCCTCCCGCAAGCTGCTCAAAGCCGCCCGGAAAGCGGTCGCCCCGCCGCGATCCTTCCGGCGTCCGGCCGCGCCCGCGCCGCGGATCAGCTCGATGTCGAAATGGCGCACCGCCTGCGCGATCACCTCCGCATCGTGATGGCGCGCGATCATCATCTTGGCTGGCTGATGCGCCGGCTTCATCGTCGCCGACATCAGAAACTGACCGTGCCAGGTCGTGAAAATCGCGGGGGCCAGCTCGTCGATCCGCCGCTCCATGTCCTCCGGCACGCGCGTGACTTTCGACGTGTCGCGCACAAGCGCGATGTAGCGCGCGGCGAGCCAGCCAAAAGCTTTCTTTACAGCAAGCGGTGTAGAGCGGCGTTTCGCCATGAAACACTCACGATGGTCGCTGCCTTGCAGGCACGGCGGGCGCTTGTCCCTCAGTCGGTCTCGGAAACCTTGCCGCTTTCGGGGTCGAGAAGCCGGTGGATATGAACAATGAAATACCGCATATGGGCATCATCGACCGTCCGCTGGGCGGCGTCCTTCCAGGCATCATAAGCCTGCGCGTAGTTCGGGTACATCCCGACGATATCGAGTGTGGAGACGTCCTTGAACTCGACGCTGTCGAGAGATTTCAACTCGCCGCCAAACACGAGGTGAAGAAGCTGCTTCTTCGGTTGCTCTTTCTCCTGCTCCGGCATGGCGTCAGCTCACTCCGCGTTTCGTCTCGCCAGTTCATCGAACGGCGGCCAACAGCTTGTCGTGAATGCCGGGCGGGCCGGCAATCGTCCCGTCGAAAACGGGTTCGCGCTTGTTGAAGCGGTACCGCGATCCGTCAGTGGATGTCACCCGCCCGCCTGCTTCTTGCACGATCAGCGCGCCCGCCGCAACGTCCCATTCGCTCTTGCGGCCCTTGGCGATAAGGCCATCCGCCTGACCCGCGCCCACAAGGCACATGCGGTAGGCGATCGAATAAACGAAGGTCGTGCGGACCTCCGGTTCGCCTGGCTCATGCCAACCGGCGCGCTTGGCGACGCCCTTGGGGGCCAGAATCAGCGCGCCATGCAGGTCGTCCCGCGGAGACACCTGCGCCGGGGCGCCGTTGAGCTCCGCGCCGCGCCCCTTGCGGGCGGCGAAAAACTCATCCCGCGCGGGATTGTAGACGGCCGCCGCGACCGGCTCGCCGTCCTCCACAAGCGCCGCGGATATCACCCACTGCTCCCGGTCCTGAATGAATGCCTTGGTCCCGTCGATGGGGTCCACGATCCAAACGCGCCTGGCGGTCAGCCGTTCCGGCGCGTCGAGAGTTTCTTCCGACAGCCAGCCGTAGCCGGGCCGCGGCGTGCGCAGTTCGGCGTGCAGCTGCGCATCGACAGCGAGGTCGGCATCCGTCACCTCGCTGCCGTCGCCCTTGTGATAAACGCGCGTGTCGCGGCGGAAATAGGTGAGCGCCGTCGCGCCGGCGTCGCGGACCGCCTTCCGCAGCAGGTCATAATCCTCGGAAAGGTCGGGCAGGCCGCCGTCGCGCGCGTCGTTCGGGGCGGTCATCGCTGCAGGTCATCCTTTGCGCTCGCGCGCCGCGTTGTGTCACAAGCGCAGCGCAGCCTCGGCCACCAGCGCGACGAAGATGATCGCGCCGAAGTCCCGGTTCGACCGGAACCGCTTCAGGCAGTTGTCGGGATCGTTCACGTCCAGCGTCACGATCTGCCAGCCCAGATGCGCCGCGCCGACCGCCAGGCCCGCGAGGAACACCGGCCCGGCTCCGGCCAGCAGCCCCGCCGCCGCAATCCCGGCAAGCGCCACGCCGTAGAACAGTACCATCCAGGGTTTGGTCCACTCGCCGAACTTCAGCGCCGTCGATTTCAGGCCGATCAGCGCGTCGTCTTCCTTGTCCTGATGGGCGTAGATCGTATCGTAGCCGACAGTCCACGCCATGCAGGCCACATAGAGCAGCACCGGCGCGAGATCGAGCCGGCCGAACACCGCCGCCCAGCCCATCAGCGCGCCCCAGGAAAACGCCAGCCCCAGCACCGCCTGCGGCCAGTGGGTGATGCGCTTCATGAACGGATAGATCGCCACGATGCCCAGCGAGGCGATGCCGAGCACGATCGTGAACGGATTGAACTGGATGAGCACCAGAAAGCCGGTGAAGGACAGCGCCAGCATGAAGATCTTGGCCGCCGTCTCGCTCACCTGACCGCTCGGCAGCGGGCGCGAGCGCGTCCGCGCCACGGCGGCGTCGACGTCCTTGTCGACGATATCATTATAGACGCAGCCCGCCCCGCGCATGACGAACGCGCCGATGGCGAACAGCGCGAGATACCAAAGGTTCGGCATGGAATCGCCCGCCGCGACGGCCGCCAGCGCGGTCGACCACCAGCACGGCCACAGGAGCAGCCATGTGCCGATCGGGCGGTCAGCGCGAATCATCCGCAGATAAGGCCGCGTGGGCGCGGGGGCCCAGGTATCGACCCAGTTGCCGCGCGGGGCATCGGCGACGGATTCGGTCTCCGCTTGCGTCATCAGCCTGGCTCGGTCAGAGGTTGGACATTGCAGCGGCCGGGACGGCGCGCTTCGCTGAGCCGGATAGTGGCCTCGCAAGCGCGATTGGGCAAGCCCCGCGGCTGCGGCCGGAGGACAACGCAAAACGAGCCACCGTGAACGAGACAGACACTGAAAACCGTATCGCCAAGGCCCCGCGCCTGTTCGTCGAAGCAGAAGTCGCGCCGGGCGCAGAGATCGCCTGCGCGCCGGGCCAGGCGAATTATCTGGTCAACGTCCTGCGGCTGCGCGCCGGGGCGCTGGTGCGCGTGTTCAACGGCCGCGATGGCGAGTGGCTGGCGGAGATTACGGCGGCGAAGCGCGGCAAATGCACGCTGGCCGCCCGCGAGCGCCTGCGCGCGCAGGAAGCGCCGCCCGACATCGAATACCTCTTCGCGCCGCTGAAAAAGGCGCGGCTGGATTACATGGTGCAGAAGGCAACCGAGATGGGCGTCGCGGCGCTGCGCCCGGTGATGACCGCCTACACCGTCGCCGAGCGAGTCAACCTGGAGCGGATGCGCGCCAACGCGATCGAGGCGGCGGAGCAGTGCAACATCCTCTGGGTGCCGGAGGTCGCGCACCCGCAAACGCTGCGCGAGGTTCTCGCTGACTGGCAGGCGGAGCGGCGATTAATTTTTTGTGATGAGGCCGCGCCGGTCGCCAGCCCGATCGCCGCGCTTTCCGCCGTCGCGCCCGGCCCGCTGGCGGTGCTCGTGGGGCCGGAAGGCGGCTTCAACGCCGAGGAACGCACGGCTCTGCGCGCCGCCGATTTCACCGTGCCGATCTCGCTCGGCCCCCGCGTGATGCGCGCCGACACCGCCGCCGTTGCCGCGCTGGCGCTGGTGAATGCCGTGCTCGGCGACTGGCGATGAGGCGATGCAATCTTGTATACTGGGCAATTGAGCGCCACGAGTTTGGGGTGCGCCATGCGCGTCACAGGGCCGTCGGCTGGGCTGACGAAGAAGAATAACGGCGGTCGCCGCATCGCCCGTAGGTAACCGGGAGAACAGCACCCATGTTGGCTCACGACGAGGACGCCATCGCGCGGCCGATCGAAAGCCGCGATGAGCTGGTCGCGTATCTCGAAGCCGGCTGCAAGCCTCCAGCGGACTGGCGCATCGGCACCGAACACGAAAAGATCGGCTTTCGCCGCGACGATCTGCGGCCCGTGCCTTATGAAAACGAGCGCAGCATCCAGGCGCTGCTGCTGGGCGTTGCCGAGCGTTTCGACTGGGAGCCGGTCGTGGAAGCCGGCAACGTCGTCGCGCTGAAAAACCCGTGCTGCGAGCATGGCGGCAGCATCACGCTGGAACCGGGCGGGCAGTTCGAGCTGTCCGGCGCGCCGCTGACCAACATCCACCAGACGTGCCGGGAGGTGTCGACCCATCTCAGGCAGGTGCGCGAGGTGGCCGATGCGCTAAATATCGGCTTTATCGCGATCGGCTTCTCGCCGAAATGGACGCTGGCGGAAACCCCGGTCATGCCGAAGCGGCGCTACGAGATCATGCGCGCGTACATGCCGAAGGTGGGCCAGCTCGGCCGGGACATGATGTTCCGCTCGGCGACCGTGCAGGTCAATCTCGACTTCTCCAGCGAAGCGGACATGGTCCA
>CAYYSM010000003.1:0-26601 GCA_964474225.1 uncultured Hyphomicrobiaceae bacterium | reverse complement strand
CGACCTGCGTGCCGCGCTGGCCCATGGCGACGCCGATATCGGCCTTCTTGAGCGCGGGCGCGTCGTTGACGCCGTCGCCGGTCATGGCAACGATCGCGCCAGCGTCCTGATGGATGTCGATGAGATCGAGCTTCTGCGCCGGTTCAACGCGGGCAAAGATGTGCGTCTTCAGCACGCGCTGCCGGGCGTCCTCATCCATCTCCTCGAACGGCTGAAGCTCGCCGCCCTTCATAACGCGGGCTTCTTCGTCGTCGCGAACGAGGCCGACCTCGCGCGCGATGGCAAGCGCGGTTGCCGGGTGGTCGCCGGTGATCATCACGACGTTGATACCGGCGTTGCGGCAGGCTTCGATCGCCTCGCGGATGCCCTCGCGCGGCGGGTCGATCAGCCCGACGAGGCCAAGCAGCGTCAGGTTCGTATAGGGCGCGGCGTCCTTGTCGTCCGCGACCTTTTCGGCGAGCGCCAGCGCGCGCAGCCCTTCCGCGGCCATCTCGTCGTTGCGCTCCGTCCACTCGTCTTTTTCATCGTCGCTCAAGTCGCGCGGGCCGTTCCCGGTCATCACCGAGGTCGCGGCTGAAATCACCGCCTCCGGCGCGCCCTTCACAGCGAAGCGATAGCCGTCCTCCGTCTCGTGGACGGTCGCCATCATCAGCGTCTCGGAGTCGAACTCGACGCGCCGCGCCTCCGGCATCGCCTCAAGCAGCGCGCGCCGGTCAACGCCCAGCGCCGACGTGCCGACGACCAACGCACGCTCCATCGGATCGCCGGTCTTGCCGTCGTCCTCGATGCCCGCCGTGTTGCTCAGCGCCGCGACCTCCAGCGCATCGCGCAGCGGCCCGGCCTCCCCGATCTCGACCGCCTCGCTGTCGCGCCGCAACTCCGCGTCCTGGCCGGCGGCCTCGGCATTCGCCACCTGCACCGCCCCGTCCGCCAGAACGAGCTGTGACAGCGTCATCCGGTTTTCGGTCAGCGTGCCGGTCTTGTCGGTGCAGATGACGTTGACGGAGCCGAGCGTCTCGACCGCTTCGAGCTGCTCGATCAGCGCGTTGCGCTTGGCCAGCCGCCACATGCCGCGTGCCAGCGCGATGCTCGCCACAACCGGCAACCCTTCCGGGATGGCCGCGACGATAAGCGCGATACCGGTCTCGACCATCAGATAGAGGTCGCGGCCCATGGTGATGCCGATGATGCTGACCGCGGCCGACACCGCCACGATCACGATGATCAGCCAAACCGCGAGGTCGTCGAGCCGCTGCTCCAGCGGCGTGCGCGCTTCCGCCGTCTCCTCGGCCAGTTCCGAGATGCGGCCAAGCTCTGTGCCTGTGCCCGTCGCCACCACGATGCCCAAGCCGCTGCCGCTAGCCACCGCCGTGCCCTTGAACATCATGCTGGTGCGCTCAGCGAGCGGCGTGTCCTCGGCAACCGGCTCGGGCGACTTGGTGACAGGCACGGATTCGCCCGTGAGGCTCGATTCGTCGGCGGCGAGGTTGCCGGCCTCCAGCAGGCGCAGATCCGCCGGGACGATGTCGCCCGCGTTCAGAACGATGATATCGCCGGGCACGATCCCCGCCGCCTCGACGCGCCGCTGCTTGCCCGCGCGGCGGACGGTCGCTTCGGTGCGCTCCATGCGTTTCAGGGCTTCCATGGAGCGGGTAGCGCGCAGTTCGGTGAAAAAGCCGATGCCGACATTCAGGAGCAGCGCGATAAGGATGGCAATGCCCTGAACGATCTCGCCGAAGCCGAAGGAGATAAGCGCGGCGAGCAGCAGCAGCGCGGCGACCAGGCTCTTCACCTGATCGACAAGTATCTCCCACACGCCGCGACGCCGGTGCTCGGCCAGCTCGTTGCGGCCATGCTTGCGCAGCCGCCGTCGCACCGCCTCAGCGTTCAGCCCCGTCTCGGGGTCGACGCCAAGTTCAGCGACCACATCTTTCACGGATTGTGCGAACGCGCCGCCCAAGTCGAGCCCCCCTATATCCGTGCGCGGCATCCCTGAACGATGTTCGATGACAGGGTGCGTGACTGGTTCATCGCGAGACGGGTCGGTTCATGCAGCAAGGAGAGTGCCGCCCTGCGCGGGCAGCCGCCGAGGTTTGCACCCCGGCTCACGGCCCGCGGAATGTAAGTCAGTAGAAGTAGGCGTAGATGGCGCCGATGGCGAGGATAGTGCCAGCCACCAGCCCGATAAGGACGTAAACCACGGGCAAGTCGGGCCGGCCCTGCCGCGCCTCCTCCGGCGACAGCTCGACATGTTTGTGGTGTTCGTCGTCCTGGACTCTTTTCATCTCGTATCTCCCGAATTCGGCAAACCTGCGTTAGCGCGATCAAGCGAAATAGACGAAGATCAGGACCAGCGCGGCGACCGCCCCGACAGTTCCCGCCAGCAGGACGTAAAGTATCGGCCAGCCCTTGCGCGCCTGTCGCGCCTCCGTCGGGGAGGCTTCCACGTGTTCGCGCCCATCTTCGTCCTCGACGCGTCTGATCATGTCCTGTGCCTAGGTTAATCGGTTCGGGTTGCGCAGCGTCTCAACGCTGATGGATGTAATAGCCCGGCGCATCCGCGATCGGTCTGTAGCCTTTCGAGGGTGCGCCCATGCTGGGCGGCTCGCGCATAGCGCCCGAGCGTTCATCCAGCCAGTTCACAAGCGCCGGCCACCAGGAGCCGCTTTCTATCGGCGTGGTTTCGCGCCACTCCTCTGGCGGGATGTACTTCTCGCCCTCGATCTTGCGCCGTATCTGGTATTCGCGCCCCTTGTGCCCCGGCTCGCTGACGATACCGCCGTTGTGCCCGCGATTGGCGAGCACGAAGGTCACATTGGTGTCTGACAGCAGGTGAATCTTGTAGACCGACCGCCACGGCGCGACGTGGTCCCGCGTGGTCGAGACCGCGAAGATTGGCTCGCGTATGTCCGTCAGGCTGACCGGGTCGCCGTTCACTGTGAAGCGGCCCTGCGCCAATTCGTTGTAGAGGAACAGCCGGCGCAGATACTCCGAGTGCATCTTGTAGGGCATCCGCGTGGCATCGGCGTTCCACGCCATCAGGTCGATCATCTTGCCGCGCCGGCCCATCAGATACTCGCGGATGTAGCGCGACCAGATGAGGTCGTTCGACTGGAGCATCTGGAACGCGCCGGTCATCTGATGGCTGTCGAGGAAGCCCTGGTCCCACATCAGCCCCTCCAGATACGAGACCTGGCTCTCGCTGACGAAGAGCATGATCTCGCCGGCCTCGTTAAAGTCCGTCTGGGCGGCGAGCAGGGTGATCGTCTTGAGCCGTTTATCGTCATCGCGGGCCATCGCCGCCGCGGCACTCGCCAGGAGCGTGCCGCCAATGCAGTAGCCGATCGCATGGACCTTCTCGTCCGGGACGACCGTATTCACGGCCTTCAGCGCATCGAAGAAGCCCATGTTGATGTAGTCGTTCATGGACAGATCACGGTCCTCGGCGGTCGGATTGCGCCAGGAGATCATGAAGACCGTGAAGCCTTGCTCGACCAGATACTTGACGAACGAATTGTGCGGCGAAAGGTCGAGCACGTAGTACTTCATGATCCATGCCGGCACGATCAGGATGGGCTCGGGCCGCACCTTCTCCGTCTTCGGCGTGTACTGGATCAGCTCGATCAGGTGGTTGCGGTAGATGACTTTGCCTTCCGTCGCCGCGACGTCCTGGCCGATCTTGAACGCTTCCGCGCCGACGGGCAGGCGGCCTTCAATGAACCGCTGCCAGTCCTCAAGCGCGTGCTGCGCCCCTCTCACAAGGTTGGCGCCGCCTTCATCCCTGGTGGCGCGCAGAACTTCGGGATTGGTCAGTATGAAATTTGACGGCGCAACATGGTCGAGGATCTGGCGCGCCACGAACGAGAGCGCCTTTTCCTTGCCCGGCGGCACCCCCTCGACGTCATTGGTCGCGTCCTGCCAGAACTCCTGGTGCAGCAGAAACCACTGATGGATGACATTGAAAGGCCATTTCTGCCATTCCTCGCCGTCAAAGCGATCGTCCTCGTCCGACAGCGGCGCGAAGCACGGATCGGCCCCGCCGGGTTGCATGGTCTGCGGCAGATAGGTCAGGAAGCGCATGTAGCGCATCATGGCGTTCTCGACGAGTTCAAGCTGCTTGCCCGGCGAAATCGCCAGATGCGCCAGCCAGTTGAACGTGTCCGAGGCCAGCGCCGCCGGAGAGATGCTGAAGGTCAGCCGCGCCAGATGCGCCTTGAACGCGCGGTCCAGCGCATGCGTCGTGCGCCGGGGCATGGGCGCTCGTTCGTCTGGGCCGAACTCTGGCGCAGCCGAAGGAAACCTTTCGTTGACCTCCTGCTTTTCGACCTTAGCCTCCCGCTGCATCTGCCGGGCGACGGCGGTGCCCTTGTTCGCTCGCGTGTCCGTCGTCGTTTCCATTCCGCGTGCTCCTGACTGTTGACCTGCCCGCTTCAACCTATCGCTAGTTCATGAACAGCCCGCCATTGATGGAGAGCGTCGCACCCGTAATGAAGCCCGCGTCCTCTGAAGCAAGGAATGCGACGCAGCGGGCGACCTCGTGCGGTTCGGCCAGCCGGCCGACGGGCACCTGTTTCAGGATGTTCTCCATGATCTCGTCCGGGACCTTTTCGACCATGGGCGTCTCGGTGTAGCCCGGCGCAAGGGCATTGACGGTGATCCCCTTGCTCGCACTTTCGCGGGCCAGCGCCTTGGTGAAGCCGATGACGCCAGCTTTGGCGGCGCAGTAGTTGGTCTGGCCGAGCTGCCCCCGTTGCGCGTTGACGGAAGACAGGTTGATGATCCGTCCATAGCCTCGCTCGCGCATCTCGCCGATCACCTGGCGGGTCACGTTGAACATCGAGCCGAGATCGACCCGGATCACGGCGTCCCACTCGTCGCGCGACATCTTGTGAAACATCCTGTCGCGGTTCACGCCGGCGTTGTTCACGAGGACGTCAATCGGCCCCTGTTCCTCGCGGATTTGCGCCATGCCTGCTTCGCAGGCGCTGTAGTCCGAGACATCCCACTCATAGACGGGAAAACCGGTTTCCTCCGCGAAAGCCTTGGCCCGGTCGCCGCCGCCCAGATGCGTGGCGACGGGCCTGAACCCGCGCTCGGCGAGTGTCCGGCAGCTCGCTGCGCCGATGCCCTGGATGCCGCCGGTCACGACGGCAATTCGCCTTTCATCGCTCATGGTCTCCGATCCCGGATGTCTGCCGCTATTTGCCCTAACAACGACTCGGGAAAGGCATGGTTCCGTGGAACCGGCGTCACCGTCCCGGCGATGAGACGCTTTCGTAGGCCGCCACGATGTCCATCAGCTCGGCGGTGATGGCGTCCTGGCGCTGGCGGCGGAAAGCGCCCTGCAGTTCCTCGATCTTCTCGGTGATGTTGCGCTCGGCCGCCTGCATGGCCGACAGCCGCTTGGCGTGCTCGGCAGCGATGGACTCCGCGCCCGCCCGCATCAAGGCGGTGTAGAGACGCTCGCGGATGAGTTCGGAGAAGACCTTGTCGGCGGAGCCGTCGAAGCTGGGCAACTGGTTGGAGGGCCAGTCCCGGCCAGCGATGCGGCGCAACTCGTCGCGGTCGACCGGCAGAATCGTTTCGGTGACCGGCCGAACCGTGCCGCGCTGGGCCTCGACATTGAACAGCGTCACGACGCGCTCAACGTCGCGCCGCGCCCGCCAGTCATCGATCGCCACGAGGATCGCCTCCACCAGCTTCGACATACCCGAGACTGAGCCGGCCTGCATGAACACTTCATTCGGCATGTAGCCCTCAGCCTCCAGCCGGGCCGCGCCGCGCTGGCCGATCACGAGGATGGGCGCATCGCCGCGTTCACGCAGCCACGCGCAGGCCTGCTTCACGACCATCTCGTTGAACCCGCCGCACAGGCCGCGATCCGAGCCGTACAGGATCAGCCCCGCGCGACCCTGCTCCGGCGCCTCGCCCTCCAGGCGGATCGCCCCGCTTATCAGCACCGCGTGCAGGCCGCGGTCGATCACCTCCTGATAGAGTCGCAACCGCTCGGCTGCGCGCTGATAAGCATTGATCGACACCGCCGAGAGCGACTTCATCACCTTGACGATGGACTGCATGTCCTCGGCGCTGTCGATCTGCTTGCGCAGGCTTTCGAGGGTCGCGGCCATCGTTAGATCAGCTCGTGGCTTTCCAGCGCAGCCTTTGCCGCGTTCATCAGCGCCGCGCGCGCATCATCGTCGATCCGCGCGCCTTCGGTGATGCGCTTGGCCAGCCCGCCCAGCTCATCGCGCGCGCGCCGGCGGATCACGGCTTCGGCCTTGCCGATGTCGTTCACATCCACGCGATCGAGCAGCCCGGTCGTCGCGGCGAACAGCACGGCGATCTGCTCGATCACCGGCACCAGGTCGTGTTCGTCCTGCTTGAGCACCTCGCGCACGCGCCGGCCGCGCTCCAGTTGCTTCCGCGTGTCCTCGTCCAGCCGGCTGCCGAAGCGGGAGAACGCCTCCAGCTCCTCAAACTGCGCATAGGCGAGCTTCAGATCGCCAACGACCGCGCGATAGGCCGGAAGCTGCGCATCACCGCCGACACGCGATACCGAATTGCCGATGTCGATGGCGGGCAGCATCCCGGCGCGGAACAGCTCGGGCGAGACGTAGATCTGGCCGTCCGTGATCGAGATCAGGTTGGTCGGGATATAGGCCGAAACATTCTGCGCCTGCGTCTCGATGATCGGCAGCGCGGTCAGCGAGCCGCCGCCCTGCTCGTCCGCCAGATGCGTCGCGCGCTCCAGCAGCCGCGCATGGATGAAGAAGATGTCGCCCGGAAACGCCTCGCGGCCCGGCGGACGGCGCAGCAGCAGCGACAGTTCACGATACGCGCGGGCGTGGCGGGTGAGGTCATCGTAGACGATCAGCGCGTCCTGCCCTCGATGCATGAAGTGCTCGGCGATCGTCGTCGCCGCATAGGGCGCGATAAATTGCAAGCCCGGAGCATCCTCGCCTGAGGCGACAACCACGACGGTGCGCTTCAGCGCGTCATGCCGGCGCAGCGTATCGATGACGCGGGCGACCGCCGAAGCGCGCTGGCCAATGGCGCAATAGATCGACACAACGCCGGTGTCCCGCTGGTTCAGGATCGTTTCCAGGGCGATAGCCGTCTTGCCGGTCTGCCGGTCGCCGAGAATCAGTTCGCGCTGACCGCGCCCAATGGGAATGGTGGCATCGACGGACTTGATGCCCGTCTGAAGCGGCGTGTCGACCGGCGCGCGGTCCATGATCGCCGGCGCAGGGCGCTCGATCGGGTGGCGCCCGCGGGCGCGTGGGGGCGGATCGCCATCGAGCGGGCGGCCGAGGGCATCCACGATGCGCCCAAGGAATGCCTCGCCAACCGGTACGTCCACCTCCCGATGCGTGCGCCGGGCCGGCGCGCCGACGCTGAGATTGCTCGCGTCGCCCAGCAGGATCAGCCCGACGCGCTCTTCCGTAATGCTGGAGGCGATGCCCACAAGCCGTCCGGGCAGCGCGATGATCTCGTCGGTGGCGACATTACGCAGCCCCTCGACCTCCGCAACGGCATCGCCGACGCTCACCACCTTGCCGATCTGCTGGACGCGCGGGGCCGGCTCCAGTTCGTCGCGCGCGCGGTCGGCGGACTCGGCGAAATCCTCAACGAGGTCAGTCAGCCGCTCAATCATGGACGGCCTCCGAGGAAGCGCGCTCTGGCTGACCCGCCGTTTCGGGTTCATGGGCCTCGGCCGGGGCGCCGGGGAAATGCCGGTTCAGCCGGTCCACGAACCTGTCGAGATACTCGTCCACCGACCACTCGATGGTGGCGCTGCCGGCGCGCAGGCGGATGCCGACGAGCCCGGCGACGTCGCCCTCGTAGTTCACGTCCACCTTGTCCGCGATCAGGTCATGGACCGCGCGAGTCAGCTTGCGGCGGGTGTCGGCTTCCAGTGGCGCGCCGCTCTCGACAGTCACCCGGCCCTCATCGCGCGCCGCCTCGGCGAGACGCGCCGCGTCACCCTCGGACAGATTGTGCAGCCGCTCCAGGAACACGGCCGCCATGCGCTCGGACAGGCGGCTGTCAGCCAGCGTGCGCAGCGCGTCATCGGCGAGGTCGCGGAAACCCTCGGACATCGTCTCGCGGAGCTGCGCCATGAAGTCCTCGCGGTCCTCGCGCATCTCGGCCAGCCAGGCTTCGCGCTTGCGGTCGACCTCCTCGCGCGCCTCGCGCTCCAGCTTGTGCCTCAGCTCTTCGGCCTCTTCGCGCGCTTCGCGCAGCCTCTTGTCGCGCTGGTCCTCAAGCTCCCGCAGCTTTTCGTCCAGCTCCTGCTGCTTCGCCTCGGCCTTTTTGCGCTCCTGCGCGGCGTCGTCGAGCCGCTCCTTGATCCGGTTCTCCCGCCGCGCCATCGCCCGCGTGATCGGGCCGTAGAGGAAGCGGTGCAGCAACCAGACCAGGATCAGGAAGTTGATGATCTGCGCTACGACCGTGATCCAGTCGACCTGCATCTCAGCCTCCGCCCTGGCCGGGGCTCCAGAAAGGATTGGCGAAGATCAGGATCATGGACACGACGAAGCAGTAGATCGCGGTGGATTCGATCATGGCGAGGGAGACGAACAGCGTCCGCGTGATGGTGTTCGCCTCGTCCGGCTGACGCGCCAGCGCCTCCAGCGCCTGCGCCGCCGCGCGCGCCTCGCCGAGCGCCGGGCCGATCGAGCCGATCGCGATCGTCAGGCCGGCGGTGATAATCGAAACCATCGCAATCAGGTCTGCGCCTTCCATGGACGTGCCTTTCTCTCAGGTGTTCTCGGCCGACTGCGTTTCGCCCACGCGCCCCGCGGTCGCCGAGGCGATATAGACCATCGCCAGCACCGCGAAGATGTACGCCTGGATCAGCCCGGTCAGCAGCCCCAGAAGACGCAGCAGGATCGGGAATACGAAGGGCGCGACGGAAATCAGGATGCCGACGATCACCGCACCGCTCATGACGTTGCCGTAGAGGCGGATGGCCAGCGCCAGCGTGCGCGACAGCTCGCCGATGATGTTGAAGGGCAACATCAGGGGCGTTGGCTGCACGTAGTTGCCGAAATAGCCGCCCACGCCGCGCTCCACGATGCCGAACACCGGCACGGCGATGAACACGCACAGCGCAAGCGCCGCCGTGGTCGAAAGAGAAGCCGTGGGCGGGAAATAGCCCGGCACGACCGTCAGCGCATTCGACACCGCGATGAACAGGAACAGGGTGCCGATGAACGGCAGATAGCGGCCCGGGTCATGCTGGCTGATGTCGCGGATCTGGCGGCGGAGTTCCTCCACGATCGCCTCCAGCATGTTCTGCCAGCGCGACGGGACGAGGTCTTCGCGGATATTGCGCGTCGCGAGCCAGGAAATCAGCGCCAGGATCGCCATCACCACCCATGTCCACACGACGGTGGCGTTCAGCGGTATCCCGCCGACGTCCGTGATGATGATATTGTCCGGCGTGATTTCCATCAGGCATCCTTGCTGAAAGCGCCGTCCGGCAGGCTCGGCACGCGCCGGATGACGAGGGTGCGCGTGACAAGGAACCCGAGCACCCCGGCGATGAGGCTCGCCGGTTCAGGCCGCAGCCACCACAGCGCGCCCCCCAGCAGCACAAACACGCCAAGCCGCGCCACAGTTCCCAAAATGAGAGGCGTGGCCGAGCGCCGCCGGATTGCTGCGGAGACCGACATCCAGAGCATCAGCAGGTAGACCAGCGCGGCGGCGATCCCCCCAACGAAGCCGATCACGATGGCGGCGGCATCCATCCATTCCCCCTAAGGCTATTCGCGCGGGCTTTCGCGCTCGATCCAGAGCCAGGCGTTGATGACGCCGAGCACCACGCCGGCCAGCAGCAGCGCCAGCGTCCAGGAGAAGGGCTGCGGCGCGACCTCGTCCAGCCAGAGGCCGAGCGCGATGCCGATCAGCGTCGGAACCGCGACGGCCCAGCCGATCAGCCCGAACATGCCCAGCCCGAACCACGCGCCGGGCACGCCTTCGCGGCGCTTCCTGATCCGGCGATCGACCTTGCGGGTGATCTCCTCGGTCGACTCGTCGCCCTGCCCGTGGCCGTCTTCTTCGCTCAAGGCGGTGTTATCCCATCTCCTCGATCTCGATGAAGCGCCGGATGACCCCGGCTTCAAGCCGAGCAACGGCGCTGCGGGCCTCCCGCTCGCGCTCGCTCAGAGCCAGGAACTCGCGGCGAACCGTTTCGCGCAGTACGTCGAGGTCGTCGCCGCGCACCGCCCGGCGGGTCGCGACGCGCACCTTGCGCGCAATCTTGAGCAGCACCCCGCCATCGACAGCGATGAAGCCCTCCTTGTCCCCTGCATCAACGAAGGCAAGGATACCGGGCACCAGCGGCGCGGTATAGTCGACGTGGCGGGGGCGGACGCCAAACTGGCCGTCATGTCCCTGCGCGGTCAGCGTCTGCACCTCTCCATCAAAGACGCTTTCGGCGGGCGAGAACACATAGAGATGCATCGCCTCAGGCATTCGCGGCCTCCGCTTCGGCCTTCTCAGCCAGATCGTCCAGCCCGCCGATCATGTAGAACGCGCGTTCGCTGCGGTCGCGGAACTCGCCGTCGAGGATGCGCTCGGCCCCGTCGATGGCGTCCTTCAGCGCCACGAAACGGCCCTGCTGGCCAGTGAACTGCTCGGTCGTGAAGAACGGCTGGGTCAGGAAACGTTCCAGCTTGCGCGCCTTGTTCACGGTCGCGCGGTCCTGCTCAGACAGCTCCTCCATGCCGAGCATGGCGATGATGTCCTTTAGCTCCTCGTATTCGGCGAGAACGCTGCGGACCTCGCGGGCGACGCGGTAATGCCGCTCGCCGACGATGCCGGGCGAAAGCATCTTCGAGCCGGACTGGAGCGGGTCGATGGCCGGGTAAAGCCCCTGCGCGGCGCGCTTGCGCGAGAGCACGATGGATGCCGAGAGATGCGCGAAGGTGTGCGTTGCGGCGGGGTCGGTAAAGTCGTCGGCGGGGACATAGACCGCCTGAATCGAGGTGATCGAGCCGGTCGCGGTATTACAGATTCGCTCTTCCAGCGCGGCCAGTTCGCTGCCCAGCGTCGGCTGATAGCCGACCCGCGAGGGGATGCGCCCGAGCAGCGCGGAGACCTCAGCGCCCGCCTGCACAAAGCGGAAGATGTTGTCGATCAGCACGAGCACGTCCCGCTCCATCTCGTCGCGGATATGCTCGGCCACCGTCAGGGCTGCGTGCCCCACGCGGAAACGCACGCCGGGCGCTTCGTTCATCTGGCCGAAGATGAGCACCGCGCCCGCCAGCACGCCCGCCTGCTTCATCGAGCGGTAAAGCTCCTCGGCCTCCCGCACCCGCTCGCCGATCCCGCAGAACAGGCTCGCGCCTTCGTAGGCGGCCACCATGTTGTGGATCATCTCCATGATGAGCACGGTCTTGCCGACGCCCGCGCCGCCGAACAGCCCGGCCTTGCCGCCGCGCTCAACCGGGGAGAGCAGGTCGATGGCCTTGATGCCCGTGAGGAACACTTCTTCGCCCGGCTTGCGCTTGGCGAGCGGCACTGGCGGCTGGCGGATCGGGCGCATCTCCACGTTTTTCAGCGGGCCGGCGCGGTCGATCGGCTCGCCGAAGATGTTGAGCACGCGGCCGAAAACACCGGGGCCGACGGGAAATTCGAGCGGGCCGCGCACACGCACCCCGATGCCGGTTGCAAGGCGGACCTGCGGGTTCAACACGAGACCCCGCACATGGTCAGGCCCCAGAATGTTTGCGACTTCAATGATCGCGGGGGGATCGTCGGCCGTCTCCAGCACCGCGCCGACGGTGGGCACGTCGCCGGTCATGCGGACATCGACGACGCTGCCCTCGATTCCGATGATCCATCCGGCGCTGTCGCGCGGTTCGGGCATTGGCGCGCGGGCCACCTCCGGCTAAATTTCGTAAGGTGGGCGCTCGCTCTCACAGCCGGCGATGAAAGCGACCTTGTCGGGCCGCAGGATCCTGAGGCGGCCGCTGGCAAATTCCAGCAGACCGAGCCGGCGGAACACGGTAAGCGTGCGGCACACATGAACAGCCGTCAGGCCGACGGCGTCGCCCAGATCGCTCTGGCGGATGGGAATGGAGCAGCTGCCGGTTTCATCGACATTGCCGCGCGCCTCCTGCCGCCGCCACAGGTCGAGCAGGCACGCAGCCAGCCGCTCCGCGGCCCGGCCGTGGCCGAGGATCGCCATGCGGTCCATCATGCGGCGCTGCTGCTCGGCGAAAACCGGCTCCGCGCAAGGCTTGCCGTGGCTTTCGATCGCGCCGAAGCGGGCCAGGTCTTCCGCGGCCCCTTCGATGACGAAGCAGTCCGTGAGCGCCACGATCGAATGAAACGCGCGGCCCTGCTCGTCGCGGCAAATGCGGATGCCGTCCTGTTCCATCAGCAGGTCGAGAAGCTGGCGGCGGCCGTCCCGCAGCAGCTTGTAAGGCGCGGCCCAGCCTTCCTTGATGACGAGGCAGGGCGCGCTGTCGCCGCCTTCCGTGACGATGTCGGAGCCGGCTGTTACGCGGCGCGGCACAAACCGCAGCATGTTCGCGTCGAGCGCGCTGCCCGCGAAGGCTGCGCCTTTCATGGGCGGCGCGGC
Source organism: uncultured Hyphomicrobiaceae bacterium (assembly GCA_964474225.1). Classification (GTDB taxonomy): domain Bacteria; phylum Pseudomonadota; class Alphaproteobacteria; order Rhizobiales; family Rhodomicrobiaceae; genus Dichotomicrobium. The sequence continues at coordinate 14,009 of CAYYSM010000003.1, read as the reverse complement.
GCGGCGTTCACTATGCGTGTCCTCGACGTCATACGCGTCGCGCGGGGCGCGGCAAGCTGCGTTAGCCCGATCCATAACAGATGACATGATGCTCTCCGCTTCGACCCTGCCAGAGATTGTATCCGATGGCCGCCGGTCTCATTTTTTCTCGCCAATGACCAGAAACCGGGCTGTTCGTCGTCTGGGGCGCAAGGATCATTCAGTTAGCGACTATCACTGTTCGCGACGTTGCACTATGCACCCAGATCAACACGTCATCAGATCGGAAAAGAATTCAGACTCAATGGAATAACTCATCGCTATTTCCCCGCCACCTCTGACTCCGTTTTGGCGCAAGGCGCATTTTTTCGACACGAACAACGCGCTTTCCGAACAACGATCGCCGAACAGAAAACGCAGAAAGCGCAATAGCGTTCCATCGCTGCGCACGCACGCGCTTAAAAATCTGTTTGAGCCGTGCGCACATCGCAGGCGGGAACGCTCGAAGCGGCGTGGATTTGTGGGTGTGCAGGACGGGAGTGGCGCTCCACACAGAGTCCCTCCTGATGCGGCCAATCGGTGATTGGCAAATAGGCCGCAGTGTCGGCCCTTGAGCGTGTCGGCGGAGCCTTCCCAAGGTTGAAACAGCATGCCCTGTGCCGACGCGCCGGCAGCTTTTCCGCTCAGATTGCAGGCTCGCTCAGCGCAGCCCGGGCGTCAGGCTTGCCACCGCAGTCTGATTCGCTGCGGGCCGCGACGCGTTCAACCGTGACTGACCGGGTTCGGCGGCCAGCATCTGGCCCAGCTTGTTGCGGGCGCGGTTGACGCGGCTCTTGACGGTGCCGCTCGAACAACCGGCGATTTCCGCTGCCTCGTCGTAGGAGAAGCCGGCCGCGCCGATCAGAATGAGCGCCTCGCGCTGCTCAGCGTTCAGCAAGCTCAAGGCCCGCTCGAAATCCTGGAATTCAAGGTGCGGCTCCTGCGGCGGCTCCGAGCTGAGCGACTCGGCCATTGTCCCGTCAGCGTCCCGCACCTCGTGGCGCGCGCGGCGCAGTTGTGTGAAGTAGGTGTTCCGCAGGATTGTGAAAAGCCAGGATCGCATGTTGGTGCCTGGCTTGAAGCTGTCGATATTGGCGATGGCCTTCATCAGCGTCTCTTGCACGAGATCATCGCCATAGTCTCTGTCGCCACACAGCGAGATCGCAAAAGCTCTCAGATGCGAAGTGTGTTCAAGCAGTTCGTGCGATATCGATTGCGGTTGATCCGACTTACGAAACGGCATTTTCGACTCCAAACGCGTTGAATGGCGGAGTCAGTCGCCATCCCGTCTTTTCAGACGTTGGTTCAAATCAGCGAGCGTTTCCAGGATCTCCCGGGGCAGTTCTTCTTGCGCGAGTTCGTCGTAGTGGCCCCGGAGCTGTTGTCCGATCTTGGCCTGGTCCGCGCGGTGGTACTCTATGACAACGTCGCGCTCGGAATCTTTCGGAGCGTCAGACGTGTCATCCCCGGTTCCCTGGAAACCATGACCATCATACGCGACACGACCTTCGTTGCATTGACGTGAGTCAACGCCTCTGAGTTTTCTGATCAGTTTGCTGAATCGCATCCAAACAGTCCGCACACGCGGCATCACTAATGTCTCGTTACAGCGCCTTTTTAACACGGCGCAACCGGGCGCCGCGCAAGGAAACCCAAGAAGCCGCCGTCCCCCATCCAATGCATGCACAGCAAACTTCGTTCCAAATTCTTTTCGGGTCGGCGTTCCAAATCGGAACCAGACTGCGCGGGGAACGCAAGAACCCTGGCTGCTGGATCAGTCGCTGAAAGAGCGCGCTGCATCGCGCGGGCAATGGGATAAGTCTGGGTGCGGCGGTGAGGCGTCCACAGAAGGGGGGTGGTCTGATTCGTGTCGGCCATAGCGGCGGCCGATGGCTTTCACCGTTTGCCGCGATTGCGCGGCGAGAGGAGGGCGCGCGCACGCCGGATGGGCCAGCGCGATCGCACGACCCTTCCGACGCGGGGGGAAACCGGGTTAGCCCAGCCGCAGATTGTTGATGACGTTTGTGACGCCGGGACCGGCCCAGGCCGCCTGCTCGATGCGGTCCATCTCGTCGAGCGATTCGGCGGTGCCTTCAAGCGTGACCGTACCGTCCAGGACGCGGACCGTCACGTTGTCCGACTCGATCTCCGCGTGACGGTTCAAAGCGTCCTGGATCCGTTCCTCGACATCAGACGCAGAAACCTTCGGCTTGACGGTCATCTGGTCGATGACATTCACGACGCCCGCCACATGCTCGATCTGGTCGAGGATGTTCTTGCGCTGGAAGTGATACTCCAGTTCGCCACCCAGCGTGACGACGCCGTTCTGCACCTCGGCCTGGATGTTCTTCGCTTCCGCCGAGACATTCCAGTTGAGAACGTGGGCAACGCGCTCCGCCAGCCCCTCATCGCTCAGGCGATGCTGGATGGGCAACTCGATCTCCAGCCGGTCGACGAGCGCGCGCACGCCGGCGACCCGCTTGGCGGCCTCGCGCGCGGCCTGCTTCTGGCGGTAGGTCTCGACCGCGCCCACCAGGGTCACCGCGCCGTCCGTGACCTCGACGCCGACCCGCGACGCCTCGATTTCAGGATCCCAGTCCAGCTCGTCGAGGACGTCCTGCTTGATTTGATAGTCGTCCTTCATCGTCCACCTCCTGACCTGCAGCTCCGCTGCTCGGGCACCATCTTCGCGGGACCCGGCCGGACAGCCAATAATCGTTGTTAATCAGGGGGTCGGATGCAGACGCTAAACAAGCTGCGGCCCGGCGCGCTGAACGCTGACCGGGCCGCAAGCCTTATTCAGCTTAGTAGCAGCCGTGATACCGCATGCAGCCACGGTAGTTCTTGCCGCCATAGCCCCAGTTATGCGCGCAGCGGCGGCTCCAGTACCCGCAGCCGCGGTGGTAACGAGACCGGTGATAGCGGCGGTGGCGATAGCCGTGGTAGCGCTTGTGCTTGAGCGCCTTGCCGACGATGATCGAGCCGACGATGCCCGTCACCAGGCCAGCGCCGAAGCTGTCGGCCACCTTGATATGCTCGGCCTCATCCGCCGGAGCGGACGCATAAGGGGCCGGCAGCAGGCCGATCTGGCTCTGATCCGTCGCGGCGGACGCCGAAGCGGCGAAACCGGCTGCCATAAGCAGCGCGGCGCAGAAACACGCGATAAACTTCATCCTTCCTTCTCCCTCTTCATACTGAAAAACGAACAGACCTCATAATGCATGAGCAGAGGTCAGCGACTCCCTCGGCACGGCCTATCTTGGCACAACAATGATGGTAGCAAGTGTTCGGTTTCGGCATTCCGCCGAGCAGAGACGTGGGAAACCCGGCGTTAAACACCAGCTGCGATTTGCGGACTCATCGCGGCGTCATATCCCGCTCGGGGTTGTATTCCATCGAGCCGATCGGCCGGACGGTGCTGGCGTGGGGGCCGATCTCGCTATCGCCCGTCCATACGGCCAGTTCAACCGGCTGGCCCTTCTCCAGATCGTCGAAGTCGTAGTCCACGACCGCGTTCCGGTGGAAGAATATCTCCCGGCCGTCCGTCGTCGCGATGAAACCATAGTCCTGATCGGGGAACAGCCGTGTAATGGTGCCTTGCAGCGGCGGCACATGGGCCTTCACGTCGCCGCGCATCTTCTCGGCATGTTCCTTGAGCTGGCGCTCGGCGGCCTGAAAGGCGTCGCGGATCGCAACACGCAAGTCTTCGTGGGCGTAAACGTCGCCCGGATCGCGGCTGACCACAAGCTGTCCCTGCGGCACGCCCAGGAAAATCTGAACGTGGTACTGGTTCCCCTTACGGTGATGCTTATGTGGCGCCTCGACCGTCACGCGGCAGCTTGTGAGCCGGTCGAACAGCTTGTCGAGATGCGCCGCCTTCTCGCGCACCAGCTCCTCGATGGCGTCGCAGTGCTCCATGTTGCGAAAGGCCAGCTCCAGAGGAACTTCCATCGCTCCTGTCTCTCCTTCACTTTGGCGGCGGATCGCACCGCTTGTTCAAACTCACAGATAGACCAGCTCCGAGTGGCCGAAGCCCTTGGTGTAATCCAGCACGGAGACGACCTTGGGCCGCACGCGGATGAAGGCCATGCCCTCCGGCGGCCCGCTCGCATAGTCCAGCACCTGCGGAAATTTCGTGATGAAAAGTTGCTCGATCCGCTGGAACTCGTCCGGGTCCATCACGCGGGCGGCATAGCCGCCAAGCGACAGGCCGCGGATGTCGTTCCAATCGGTGTATGGCGCGGTGACGGTGCAGGACACGCGGCCATCCCGCGCGATGTTCTCCGCCTTCTGCGAGTGCTCGCCGCAGCCGAAATAGATGTCGGTGCCTTCGTTGACGAAACTGACGACGGTGGCCTGCGGGAAGCCGTCCGGCCGGTTGGTGGCGATGGTCATGTCCTTCTGCCCGGCCAGCAGCTCCCGAATGGTCGCGTGCAACTCTTCCTCGGTCATGGCCCGCTCCCTCAATCGCCGAAAGGACAGGTTTCCGGCAGCCATTCAGGCATCGGTCATCTGCGGCCCGATCCGTCGCGGACTGCCGGTCAGATTTTACCCGCTCACCTCGCCGCGATCATTACCGGGAGCCATGCGTGCCTGCCAATCCCGCTGTGCCAGACGCGGCTGCTTTAAGCGTGATGCGCGGAGACCGCGGACGCCAGTTCGCCCGCAAGCTCGTGCGAGGCCGCGCTGGACACGTCGCCCATGCTGAGAATGCCGACCATGCGCTTGTTCTCGTCGATCACCGGCAGACGGCGAAGCTTCTTCTCTTCCATGATGCGCAGCGCGTCGCCAAGCTCTTCATTGGCGCGGCAATAAACGATGCCCTCGGTCATCACGTCGCGCGCGGTCAGGCTGGAGATATCCCGGCCGTCGACAAAACCACGGATCACGATGTCGCGGTCGGTCACCATGCCGATGAGCCGGTCGTTCTCGCCGATCGGGATGGCGCCGATGTCTTCTTCGCGCATTTTGCGGGCCAGGTCGTTCACGGATGTGTCCGGGCCGACCCATTCGACGCCCTCGTGCATGGCTTCGCGGACTTTCATCATACCCTCCTCATGGTGCTGGGGGTGGACTGGCGGGCGATGGCCCGTGGGCAAAAACGCCTTTGCCAGTCCGTCTGATGAAAGCATAACGCCATGCAATTCCGGGGCTTTAACAACAGTCAAAGCCTCGGCCCGCCGTCAGTAGCGGTAGAGCGCGGCGACCGGGCCGAGCTGATCGCGCATGTCTTCAGGCAGCATCCGGACATCGCCGCCCTGGGCCAGGGTGCGCAGCGCCGCGAGGTTGAGCAGCTCTTCGTTATCCGCCGAGGGGGTGTGGTCGATGCGGATCACACGGTAAGTCGGGTCATAGATGCCCCAGACTGGCTCTCCCGGCGCCACAAACACGGTATCCACCCGGCCCTCCTCGGTGGCCTTGATGATGCCTTCGAGGTTGCGCGTCACGTCCGGCACGTCGCCCTCTACATGGTTGCGTAGCCGGTTGCGCACCTCGGTGCGCTCATGCGTCAGGATCGGCTCGGCGACCGGCCAAGTCTTCTGGTGCAGCTCGCTTTCGCTGAGCGGACCCGGGTCGGCGGACACATGCTCGGGCACGACGTGCCGATAGTCGAGATGCTGCGCGAGGTAGCCGAGCGTGCGCGGCAGCGCGACCAGCACGAGCGGCGCGTCGCTATTGGCCAGATGCTCGTCGACCGCCTTGGCGATGTCCCGGGTGTAATGATCCAGGACGATAGTCGCGTAGTCTTCGGGGCTCTCGCCAAGCGCGGCATATTTCGGCTCCGCCGCCCCACCGACCTGCTGGCCGCGGTCGCGCGAATGAAAGCCGACTTCGCGGTCGAACTCGGTTTTTTGCCAGACCTTCTCGGCGCTTTCAGGCATATCGGGCACGCGGATTTGCCGCAAGCCCTCCTGCGTGCCGTTGAAGAAGCGCGCCTGATCTTCCGTCACGGCGAGGACGTGGAAGCGCCCCTTGTCCCGCAGGATCGGGATCAGCGGGCGAATGTGGTATCGGCCGGCGACCACCGTGAGTTCCGGCACACCTTGGGGCAGCTTGACCCAGCGGGTCTCGCCGGGCTCGATGAACACGGCGAGACCTTCGTCCTGGCACTGCCAGAAAACATCATCCTTGCCGCGCGACGCCGCGTCCGCGACCAGTTCGGCAACGTCGCTCTCGCGCCAGCCCGCCTCCGTCAGTTGCCGCTCTACCTCCTTCAGCGCATTCGACAGCCGGATCGGATCCTGCTGGCATTCCGGATATGTCGGGTGCGTGGGGAACATGAGGCTTACGCGCGGGAAGCCTTCTGACCCCGCAAGCGTCTGCAACAATGACGTCATGGCTTCACCTTCCTGAAATGGCAACGCGCGTTTTCTAGCAGTCCTCTATTCGCGTCGCCAGATCAGGAATGCGCGGCCCGCTGCGCTTCCTCGCCCGCACGCCGGGCCTCGGAGCTGACCTGCTCGGTCGTTTCCCGCATCACCTCGCTGGCGGTGCCGGCGGCCTTGCTGGAGAGGCGGGACAGCTCGCTGAACTCTTCCTGGTAGTCCTGCGCCATCCGCCGCGAAAACTGCGCGCAAGTGTCCATAAAGTCCTGCGGATCATGCGAATCCTGGAGCCTGTGGAGGAATTGCGCGTCCTTCTCCAGCCGCTTGCTGACGAAATCGAACCACTCGCGAGACGCTTCCGCCGCGGTGTGCCACATCTTTGACTGCATCCCGATCATCGACGCATTGGCCGACAGCATCGGCTGCCACATACGCGTGAACATCTGCGGTCCCGGCTGGAACATTTCCGCGAACTGATCGAACGGATTGCCATTGCCGGAAGATCTCCTGTACTCGGTCGACATGGTAACTACTCCTGGAACCTGGTGTTGGCGCGCTGTGGAAACGCCGCCCTCCATCGCAGCCCCGGCGCGAAATCGGGATTTCGCCGTAAGGCTATGATGTTATTTGGACGCGCTTTTCCGATCTTGATGCGCCGAGCATAGATGCCGCGCGCAGCCGCGACATTGATCCATGTTAAACTTGAGCGTCAGCCAGAAAATTCTGTCCGGGCAGCGGGCGGCCGCCCGGTAAAGTCTAGACATTGTCGCGGGGAATCCAGCTGTTCCAGCTTTTGCAGAGGACCCGGTGCTCGCCCTCGGCGTCGGTCTCGAAGGCGTCAAGGTCCGCGCGGATATGGAACCATTCCGGGGTGGAGGTCAGCACAGTCCGCGTGACGGTCCGCACGCCCCAGTCGCCGCGCTTCAGCCCGCGTTGCCAGAGCGTCTCGCCGCGTACCGAGTCGAAGTCGTTGCCGCGCGACCTGTACCACTCCTCGCTTTTCGTTTGGACGACCAGATCAATGTCCTCGATCCGGTAGGTGCCGAGATCATTGACAACCTCCAGCACCGAAGAGTCCGTCTCGTAGTCGCGATGGAGCGTCCAGCGATGCTCCTCCGGGCGCAGCATCGTGCGCTTGAGCGGCGGCGCGCCCTCCGGCTCCCCGAACGGACGTAGCGCCTCGTCCTCGGTCGGCCGCGCCGGGCGCTTGGGCAGCGTGAGCTGACAGTTGTTCAGGTAGACCGTGAGGCGCACCGGCCGGGGCGGCGGCCATGCGAGCGGCCAATAGGATGTCGAAAGCGACAACCGGATGCGGTGGCCGCGCGGGAACGAATGGGCGATGTCGTTAAGCTGAAGCTGCACGCGATATTTGCGGCCCGGCTCCAGCGGTTCGGGGGTCTCGCTGCCGTTGCGGTGCGTCAGGTTGAGCAGGCCGTAGGTGACGCGCGTCGCTTCGCCGTTGGGGCGGGTGTCGGAAATGCGCGCCGCGATCATCGCGACGGGCTGGTCCGCGGAAACCTCCAGTTCGATGATCGGCGCGCCGAGCATCTCGAAAGTCTCGTCAAGCGGCTCGCTCTCGAACACCAGCGCGCCGCCATCCTCCTGCCGCTGGTCGTGCGCCAGGTCGGGACCGGAGGCGTAGGAGCACCATTTTCCGGCGAACATGCCGACTGTCAGCGGCGACTGTATCCACAGGGCCGATTCCTCCAACCGCGTGGGCGTCACCCGTTGCGTTTCCGGCACCAGTCCGGACGGGATCAGATACCAGTGCGTGTCGGAGGTGTTGGGCGACGGCCAGTCCGGCTCGGCCACCCAGCGGCCCGGACGCTCGCGATAAGAGGTCGTGGGCGGCACACTGTCCTGCATCCACACGCGCAGCATCGGCTCGTCCATGATGCCGTTGTCGATGCCCTTGAGCCAGCGATCCCACCAGCGCACCGCTTCCTGCAGGAAGCCGATCGCCGGGCCGGGGACGCCGAAATGCGGGTAGCGGTGCCCCCAGGGGCCGATCAGCCCCTTGCGCGGCGCGTTTAGGTTCGCCAGCAGGCGGAACACCGCGTTGGAATAGCCATCCGCCCAGCCGCCAACCGCGAAGACCGGACACTGGATGGCGTCATAGTCCTCGCAGATCGAGCCGTGCTTCCAGTATTCGTCGCGGCGCTGGTGCTGAAGCCATTTCTCCAGCCAAAGCCCGCTGCCCTCCAGCCGCTCCATCCAGATGTCGCGCCAGCGCTCGCCGACGATCGCGGGGTCTGGCGGCAGGCTGTTATAGGCGAACATGACCGATGCCCACGAAAGGTTATCGCCCAGAAGGCAGCCGCCCATGTGGTGGATGTCGTCGGAGTAGCGGTCGTCGGTGGAGCTGAGCGTGATGATGGCCTTGAGCGCCTCCGGGCGGAGCGCGGCGATCTGCAGCGAATTGAAGCCGCCCCAGGAAATGCCCATCATGCCGACATTGCCGTCGCACCAGGGCTGTTCGGTCAGCCACTGGATGACTTCCAGGCCGTCATCCAGCTCTTGCTGCAGATATTCGTCCTTGAGCACGCCTTCGGACTCGCCGCTGCCGCGCAGGTCCACACGGACGCAGGCGTAACCGTGACCGGCCATGTACGGATGCGTGATGGCGTCGCGCACAGCGGTGCCGAAGCGTTTGCGATAGGGGATGTATTCCAGAATTGCCGGCACCGGCGCATCCTCGGCGTCGCGGGGCCGCCAGATGCGCGCGGCCAGCCGCACACCGTCCGGCATCGGGATGAAGACGTTTTTTTCCTCCACCACCTCGTGGGGAAGGTTCTCCGCGACCTTCATGCGTTTGCCTTTTCGATAGGACTGAATTCGAAGGGCAGCAAGCTGCAGACCCTCTCGTATTTTTCCAGAAGCGCATCCTCGGTGTCGGCGCCGAGAAAGATTTCCGCGATCTCAAAGCTGTAACTGTCCTGGTAGAGCAGGTGCGAGAGGCGCTGCCCCTCCTCGACCATCAGCCGGATCATCACCTCGGGGAACGCGGCGCGGACACGCGCAAAATCATCCGGGCCCGGCACGCGCGTGACCATGCCATCGTCGAACACGCGCATCATGAACTTGCCAGCGAGGCGGTAGTAGCCCTGCCCGCGTGGCATGGCCGGTTTTCGGCCCAGCGCCAGGTCGATCGCCACCTTCTGATGCGTCTCGCCGTCCACGAGTTTGAACAAGGGGCTGTGCGACTTGGAAATCCGCGCATTGATCTCAAGCAGCCAGATATGGTCCGTGGCTTCGTCCCAGAAGAACTCGACGTTGAACGGCGCGTTGCGGTAGCCAATGTGCTCGACCAGCCGGCACGCGGCGTCCTTCATCCGGGTCTGCACGTCATCCGGCAGACGCGACGGGTACTGGTAGCGGGCGAAGCTCGACTGGCGCTCGCCCTCGCGCACCGAGTCCACGATGCCATACACCGCGATCTCATCCTCGGTGGCATAGCCCTCAAGCGTGCACTGTTCGCCGGCTGAGATGATCTCCTCGGCGATGCAGAGGTAGCCGCCGATCCGCGCGATATCCGGCGGCGCATCCACGCGCTTGAGAAATTCATCAAACGCATCTGCGAAATCGGCGATGTTGTCGCGGATGATGGGCAGCGCGACGCGAAAATCGGCCTCGTCGGCGATCTCGAAGCCGAGATAGGACGAGTGCGCCTTGATCGGCTTGATCCAGAACGGATAAGGCAGGTCGATCCGGCTGAGCGGGTCATCCTCGAAGGGATCGACCGCAGTGAACCGCGGGACTAAGTCGGGCAGCACTTCTCTCTGAACCCGGCGCGACCAATACTTGTGTTGGCACTTCGCCACCGCTTCCAGGCTCGGCCCCGGCAGACCGAACTCCTTCTGCAACATAGGCACAAGCGCAGAACTCGGAAAATCCCAGTAACTTATGATGGCATCAACGGTCCCGCCAAACTGATAGAGGCGCTCTTCCGCCATGCGCAGGAGCTGATCGAACTCGATATGGCTGGAGGCCGGACGAACCGCCTCTTCATACGTCAGGAGCGTGTGGAACGCATAGTCCCTGGCCCCCTCCATCTGTTCGAGAAGGCCCAGATTGAAGGGCTCCATGCCGATAACGAAAATATTCCTCATCAACGCGATCTGACATGACGGAGTGCTATAGCGACATTAACAACGATCAGTGCGCCGCCAAGCCTGCCACGTCAAGGAGCCCGCGACATGGATATCGTCACCATGGGATTTCTGGCCAGTCTGGCCGCGGGTCTGTTCACCGGCTTGGGCGCGCTGCCGGTGCTGTTCGGCAAGACCATTCCGCGCTGGCTGAATGACGCGCTGCTCGGCTTTGCGGCTGGGGTGATGCTGGCCGCGTCGTTCTTTTCGCTGATTATTCCGGGCGTGGACATCGCCGAGAGCCAATACGGGTATTCGGCCATTGCCGCAGGCATCGCGGTCGTTGGCGTCTCGCTGGGCGTGGCGTTCGTGGCGGGGCTGAACCACTGGATCCCGCACGAGCATTTTCAGGCCGGGCATCAGGGACCGGAGGCGAAGGGGCTTGCGAAAATCTGGCTGTTCATCTTCGCCATCACCATCCACAACCTGCCGGAGGGGCTGGCGGTCGGCGTCGGCTTCGGCAGCGGCGACATCGCCAAGGGCGTGACGCTCGCCACCGGCATCGGGCTGCAGAACGCGCCGGAGGGGCTGGCCGTCGCGGTCGCGCTCTTGTCCTACAATTATTCGCGGTTCTATGCGGTGGCCGTCGCCACGCTCACCGGGCTGGTCGAGCCGGTCGCCGGGCTTGCGGGCGCCTATGCCGTCAGCGTGTCGCAAGTGCTGCTGCCATACGCCCTGACCTTCGCCGCCGGCGCGATGCTTTACGTCATCAGCCACGAGATCATTCCGGAGACGCACAGCCACGGTTTCGCGAACGAGGCGACGCTCGGGCTGACCATCGGGCTGGTCGTAATGATGTTTCTCGACGTGGCATTTGCCTGAGGTTAAGGCGCGCGCCAGCGCGCGATGCTTGACTGCCGGCACACGAAACGGATGCGCTCATGCCAACCGATGCACAGAAGCAGATGCGCGATGCGCTGCTGGACCGCTACGGGCGCACCTACGCGGCCGAGCTTGGCATCGACATCGCGAAGAACACGCCGCAGCCGCTGTTCATGCTCCTGTGCGCGTCACTGCTCTACAGCGCGCGCATCCGCGCCGACGCCGCCACGCAGGCCCTGAAGGCGCTGTTCGCCGAGGGCTGGACCACGCCGCAGAAGATGGCCGACACGACCTGGGAAGAGCGCGTGAAGGTGCTCAACGCCAACGGCTACGCGCGCTATGACGAGAGCACCTCGCGGATGCTCGGGGACACCGTCGACCTGCTGCTTTCCGAATACGATGGCGATCTGCGCAAGCTGCGCGAGGCCGCCGAGCGCAAGCCGTCGAAGGAGCGGCGGCTGCTCAAGGGCTTCACGGGCATCGGCGATGTCGGCGTGAACATCTTTTTTCGCGAGGCGCAGCTTGCCTGGCCGGAGCTTTATCCTTTCGCCGACAAGGCCGCGCTGACCGCCGCGAAGCGGCTCGGTCTGGGCGAGACGACCGAGACGCTTGCCGGGATGGTTGACCGCGAAGCCTTCCCGCGCCTCGTCGCCGCGCAGGTGCGGGTGCATCTGGCGAAAGCCTACGATGACATCGCCGCGCTTGCCGACCCGCAAGGCTAGCGGTCAGGCCGTCTGAGCTTCGGCTTTCTCGTGCCCCGTTTCCTCTTTGGGCACGTCGAAATATTTGCGCAGTTCCCCGGCATTCATCGTCTCCTGCTTCAGAAGGGCCTGCGCCGCCGCGTCCAGCTTGTCGCGCTGGCTCCCGATGATCTCCATCGTCCGATCGAACGCGTCATCAACCAGCCGGCGCACCGTGGTGTCGATCTCGCGCGCGGTCTCCTCCGAATAGGTCTTCTGCTCCTGCGGTAGGGGCATTCCGCCGACCGACTGCTGGCGCTTCTCGTAGGTGATCTGGCCGAGATGGTCCGTCATCCCGTACTGCGTGACAACCGAGCGGGCGATGTCGGTGACCTTCTGCAGATCGTCAGCCGCGCCGGTGGAAATGTCGTCGAAGAAAATGCGCTCCGCCGCACGCCCGCCAAGCAGCACACTCATCTTGTTGAGCAACTCCTGCCGGGTCATCAGGTAGCGGTCGCCGGTGGGACGCTGGATGGTGTAGCCGAGCGCGCCGACGGAGCGCGGGATGATCGACACCTTGTGGACCGGATCGCTGCCGGGCAGCGACAACCCGACCAGCGCATGGCCGAGTTCGTGATAGGCCACGCGGCGGCGCTCCTCGTCGGACAGCACCGCGTTCTTCTTCTGCAAGCCGGCGACGACGCGCTCGATGGCGTTGTTGAAGTCCCGCATCTCGACCGCGTCGGCGTCGCGCCGCGTGGCGAGCAGGGCCGCCTCGTTAACGAGGTTCTCAAGGTCCGCGCCGGTGAAGCCCGCCGTCAGTTCCGCGACCTGTTCCAGATCGACATCTTCGCCGAGCTTCACCTTGTCGGCGTGCACCTTGAGAATTTCGGTGCGGCCGATCTTGTCGGGGCGGTCAACGACCACCCGGCGGTCGAAACGGCCCGCGCGCATCAGCGCGGGGTCGAGGATTTCCGGCCGGTTGGTCGCGCCGATAATGACAAGACCCTCTGACGGGTCGAAGCCGTCCATCTCCACGAGCAGCTGGTTGAGCGTCTGCTCCTTCTCGTCGTGGCCGCCGCCCTGCATGGCGCCCCCGCCGCCGCGCACGCGGCCGAGCGCGTCCAGCTCGTCGATGAAGATGATGGCCGGGGCCTTCTCGCGCGCCTGCTTGAACAGGTCGCGGGTCCGCGCCGCGCCGACGCCCACGAACATCTCCACGAACTCCGAGCCGTTGATGTAGAAAAAGGGCACCGCGGCCTCGCCGGCAACCGCCCGGGCGATCAGGGTTTTGCCGGTGCCTGGCGGCCCGGCCAGCAAAACGCCCTTCGGCACATGCGCCCCGAGCCGCTGGTATTCTTCCGGCGCGCGCAGGAATGAGACTATCTCCTGCAACTCCTCCTTCGCTTCGTCGATCCCGGCGACATCGTCGAAGGAGGTATCCGTCTTTTCCTCGTAATAGACGCGGGCCTTCGACTGGCCGATCTGCATAAGCCCGCCGCCCATGCCGCCGCCGCGCGCCAGCCGGCGGATCAGGAAATACCAGAGCGCCAGGAAGATGCCGATCGGGATCAGCCAGGAGAGGATCTGCTCCAGGAAGGTGTTCTCCACCGTTCCGTCATAGGTCACGTCCTTGTCGCGCAGCGCCTGCGCGAATTCGTCATCCACCCGCCGGGTGACGAAATAATCCTGCCCGTCGACCGGCTCGGTAAACTCGCCGCGGATCGTTTCGCTGCCGACCTCGACGCTCTTGATACGCCCCTCGTCGAGATACTGCTCAAACTGCGAATAGGGGATCTGCGCGACCGTCTGATACTGCGTGTAGAGGTATTGCGCGCCAAGCACGCCAATGATCGCGACGATCAGGAAGATGATATTCCAGCGGCGCTGGCGATCCTGATCTTCGGACTGGTCATCACTCATCAAATCGCCTTTCCGTATCGCTTAACGAATGCGCTTTGGTGGAAGGAACGCCCAAGGGGCCGCTTGGGTTTCCCTTCCAGCACCACACGCCC
>CAYYSM010000002.1:0-29832 GCA_964474225.1 uncultured Hyphomicrobiaceae bacterium | reverse complement strand
CACTCCAGCGCCGATGGTACTGCGAAAGCGGGAGAGTAGGTCGCCGCCAGGCATATTAAAGCTGCATCGAACAAATTCCCCTCTGTCACGATACTTCTTTTCGATAATGATTCTGGATGACCGCGCTCATTTGTTGTTGTGCGCGGTGCCTGAGTATTGCTGAGTGGTAGGGCCAACGCCTGCTACCGTTGCTGCTCAGGTCTGCTCAACGATTCCGTGGCATTTGCGGCTCCCGGCGACGTGCCGGAGCGCGTACGCACAGAACGCCGAAAATGCGCGGCCCGGAAAAAACTTGCTGTTCCCGAACAGACAACCCGTCAAAGTTTCAATTCCGGGCTTGGGCGATCCGCGCGCGGTATTGCTCGTACGCCTGCATGACGACGCGGAATAACAGGCGGGCGCTTTGCCGCGCGCCCTCGACCGTGAAGTTGCGATGGTCGGGCGCGGCGAGCGGCGGCGTCTCATGAACCCAAGCATGGATGCTGCACGCCCCGCCCATTTCTTCCGACCAGTCCCAGAACAATGCGCCCTGCCGGGTTGCCGCAAACCGCAGCGCGCGACGTACGGCGCGCAGCTTGGGCGGCGGATGCCAGCGCGCCAGCCGTGGGCTTTCGGCCTGCAGAAGCTTGTCATAGTTCGCGCGTTCCTCGACGGTAAGCGACCGACAGGCATCCGTGTTCTCGCGCGATGCATGTGCTGGCAACCGCGCGACATCGGGCGGCCCGAGGACGAGAACCGATGCGCGGGGAACCGCCGCCCGCAATCGCGCGATCAGCGATTCCGCCGCCTGCGCATAGTCCTGCGGTTCGACGCTATCGTCAAAAGCCGCATTCGTGCCGTAACCAAGGACAATCAGGTCTGGCGAAAGGTGCTCAAGGTCCGAGCCGACAAACTCCGCTTTCCATGCCGTCGGCGTCTCGATTCGCGCGCCGGGCACACCAAGATTGACGTAGCGAACGCCCGCAGCCTTCCGCACCACCCGCCAGGACAGCAGGCGCACGGCCTCCGCGCCTTCCGCGCGGACAGCCAGCGTGCGACCGCCCGCGTTGATCTTGATGCGCTGCCAGGTCTCTGTTTCCGTGCGCGTGCTAACGGTATCGCCCTTGCCATCGACGGCGACATAAGCTTCGCCCGTCTTCGGCCCGGTCGCGAAGGTGATTTCCGCATAGTCGAACGGTCTAGGCATCGCGATTTGCAAGGTCGCGCCGTTTCGCCCGCTCAGCCGTACCCCGGTCAGCCCGAACGGACCGGCATCGCCCGCCGCGCTCGATGCGACCCGCCAATCCCCCTTGCGCTCGATCCGGGCGCCCGCGACCCGAAACACGCCCGGCGCCATCAGCCCGCGCCCCGCATCGCCGAAACGCCCCTGAAATTGCGCGCGCAGCTCCGCGGTGATGCGATCCGCCGCGATATGCTGATCCCCCAGATGCAGGATCGTGACCGGCTGCTGCCGATCGCCACGGTCCAGAGCCGCCAGCGCCTCGAAAAAGTTCTTCAGGGCCGCGTCCGCGGAAACAGGCGGCGCTGGAGCGGGTAGACCGGCCGATGGCTCGGGCGCGCTGGTCGGGATCACGGTCGCGGTCGTCTCAACGCGCAGGTCTTGGCGGGCCGGCGCGCTACCAGGATCCAGCCGATCTGTCTTTGCCGCTTCATTGCTGACCTGCCCAGTGATGCGCTCGCTTTCGCTCTCGGGAAAGCAGCCCAACAGGAAAACCGACAGCACGCCTGCTGCCAGAATGCTCGCGCCGCGCTTGAACTGGCGGGCTCCGCCCCAATTTTCCGAAAATTGCACTGACAACGCCGAAAAAACGCCGGTTCGCGTCGCCATACGCATTACTCCCCCGCCTAAGCCAGACCGCCAAACACCTCTAGGGGTCCGGCCCCCCACACATTTTCGCTGCGATAAATGAAGCGGCAATGCTTCATCAAAGGCTTATGCCATCGACGGTGGCGTTACCCGCCGTCCCAGGCATAGTTGTCGACACGCCCATCGGGCGCCTTGAGCTTTTCGCCCTGAACCAGCACGCGGTAATAAAGCCGTTCCGATAGCGGAAGCTGCTGCCGCGCGCCCCGCGCGCTCAGGATATTGGCCGGCGATATCGTCGCAAGCGCGGTCAGGTTGTAGCCAATCTCGATTGCCAATTGCTCGCCGGGCGGCGCGTAGTCCGAAAAGGAAACGGCTCGGCTGCTGCGGCCCCGTTCCGTGCCGTCTTCGCCAGCCGTGATGTCGCCCGGCGCGAGGGCCACGGCGGGATCACTTTCCGCCGCCGCATCGTTTGCGTCGCGCTGGTCAGCTGTCCCACCCTGTGAAAGCCGCGCGATCTGCTCCTGCTGCTGTTGATCCCCCGCCAGCGGAATGCTGCGCTCGCGCCGCGCCGCTGCCAGGTCGCGCTTGATAACGGAAGCCGCGAATTCGGCCAGCTTGCGGTTGCCCTCGGCGGTAAAGCCGATGCCGTTGTTGTCGCGCAGACGCTTGGTGACGCCCTCGACGCTCGGGCCATAGGCGCTGAAGTTGCCGAACTGGTCGGAAAACCCGTTCCAGGTATCGATGTATTTCACGCCGCCCAGATAGACGCGCTCGCGGATCACGCTGTTGATCTCTTCGTATTCGGCGCGGGCCTCCTCATCCGCCACGATGGGAAGACCCATCCAGTAAACCGCGACCTTCGCCTCGGTGAGGTCTTCGATGATCGAATCGACGCGCAGCCTGTAGGCCTCCGCCCAGGCTTCGGTGCCAAAATCCTCGAAGCCGCTTGCCGTGCGGATGCGCCGGCGGTCATTGCTGCCGAGCATGACGACGGCGATGTGCACAGTCTGATCTTCGAGCAAGTCCTCGATCCGCCGCGACCAGTTATAGCGGTCGGGCCGCGCCAGCCCGCTCGAATTGCGCGTTTCCTGCGCGACTTCGACGCTCGCGGACTCGTCAAGGGCCTCCGGCAGGGCGCTGGCTAGCCCCGCCGCCAGGAAGTCGCCGATCACGTAGAGCTTGTACTTGTTGGTTTCGGGGAAGGGATTGATGTAGCTCTGCGTCCAGGCGGGGACGAAAGGCGCGTTATCCTCCTGCGCGCGGGCCGGGCCGCTCACCGCGAGAACCGCGATTAAGAGCAGGGCGAGAGCCGCTCTCAACTCGATCCGACCTTTCAGAGTTCGCGCACGTTCCATACTGAAACACCAAACGAAAAAATGCGGCGAAACGCGGACGCCGCGGATCAGCCAGCCTGCGCCGCGCGAATCGTCTCAAGGAGCCGCTTTGTCGCGAACCCGTCGGGCACCAGATCGACGGAGCGCTGGAAATCGCGCACGGCCGCCCGCGTCTGCGGGCCGATGATCCCGTCGATCTTGCCGCGCAGGAAGCCCATGTCGGCCAACAACTGCTGCAATTCCTTGCGCTCACTGCGCGCCAGCGGCTGCTCGTCGGTCGGCCAGGCCTGTTGGATCGGCCCGAAACCCATCAGCCGGTCCGCGAGATGCCCGACGGCCAGCGCATAGGCCGTCGCATTGTTATAGCGCTTGATGACGTAAAAATTATTAATCATCAGGAACGCCGGTCCATTGGCCCCCGCGGGCACGATCAGCCGTGCGGGATCGGACGGGCGCGGAAACGGCCGTCCGCCCGACCGCTCGATGCCGAGCTTTGCCCATTCGGCGAGCGTGCGCTGCGTCCGCCCGTCAGCGAGCCCGTAATCGAAGCCATTCGGCAGCACGACCTCATAGCCCCAGGTTTCGCCGGTGTTCCAGCCCTTCTCCTTCAGGAAATTCGCCGTGGAGGCCAGCGCGTCGGAAATCGCCCGCCAGATGTCGCGTGTGCCGTCACCCGTGAAATCGACGGCATACTCCAGGTAGGTCGTCGGGATGAACTGCGTGTGGCCCATCGCGCCGGCCCAGGAGCCTTCCATATTGGCGACGTCGATATCGCCATTATCGAGGATCTGCAGCGCCGCAAGAAGCTGGCTGCGCCCGAACCGCGTCCGGTCGCCGGTGTAGGCCAGCGTCGCCAGCGAGCGGATCACGCTCTTGTTGCCCATGAAGGAGCCGTAGCTCGTCTCCATGCCCCAGATCGCCGCGAGGTAATGGCGGTCCACGCCGTATTTCGCCTCGACCGCGGCGAACTGCTCCGCGTAGCGGCGGAGCTGCGCGCGGCCCTTGCGGATGCGCGCCTGCGATACGGCGCTGCCGAGATAGTCCCAGATCGGCTTGACGAATTCGGCCTGGTTGTTCTGGGCTTCGAGGATGTCGGGATCGGGCGTCAGGCCGGTCAGCGCCGCATCCAGCGTTTTCTGCGAAATGCCTTGGGCGGCGGCGTCGGCGCGAAAACCCTTGAGCCACTCCGAAAAAGCCTCATCAGCCTGCGCCGGGTAAACGACAAGTGCGAGAACAGCGAACGCAAAAAACGCGGGCAAGGCGCGCTTCAGCCAGCTCATGCGGACTACCCTTTCTTCAGATCACCCCGAAAGCCCCTCTCCGAGCATTGGTCTTACCACGCAGGTGCGCGAACTCAAGCCAAACACGGTAGCGACCGGATTGCGTCCCCGACTCATTGAGACATTGTTAACTAACAGAGCGTGAAAGCAGCCAGCACAATTCGATCTTAATTTTCGCTTCACCAATGCCGCCCACGATCAAGCTTTCAGTAACCTGCGTGATCAAGGGCACAAGAGGCAATGAGGATCGAGTTGGGTTGCGTGGCCCGCGGCATGGGGAGCTTCGCGGGCAGCGGGCGTTTGCAGTGGATCGCCGCGTGCGTGATGGCGGTCAGCGTCCTCGCGGCAGGGTTGCCAGAAGCCGCCGCGCAAATGTCGGCCTTTGCGGACCGCTACGATCATTGGGAGAACGCGCGCGACGTGGACTGGCGGCGGGCGCCGGGCGGCGAGCGGTATGCGCCCGCCCCCCGAGAGAGTAGATGGCGGGAGCCGCAGAACGGGCAAACAGCCAGCCAATACCATACGGTTCAGACCGGCGAGACGCTGTTCCGCATTTCAAAGCAGTATGGCGCGTCGGTCGAGACGCTGATGCGCGCGAACGGCATCAACGATCCGCGCACGCTGCGCGTGGGGCAGCGCCTCGTGATCCCGGATAGCGCCCGACAGCAAACGCAGCCGCCGCGCGCCTCTCGCTTGCAGACGGACGATCTGGAGCCTTACACCGAACAGCGCCGCGAACCTCCAAGATCGGAAACGCCGCGCCGGTACGTCGAGCCGTCCGATGAAAGGTCTCGATATGCTGCGCCGCGTCGCCACGTCATGCCAGCCACGCCGGAGCAACGGCCCGATCGCCGCTGGCAGCGCGAGGATCGCCGCGCCGGCGCAAGCTCCGCCGCGCTGAGCCGCCTCGCCGAGACGATGGCCCAACCCGCCGGGCGCGGCGGCCAGAGCGAGATGCCTGCCGGCTACACCTTCTTCGCCCAGCTCGTCGGCGCGGACCTGCAGGTCGATCAGATGCTCCGCGCCTGGCAGGCCGGCGATGGCGCGCGCCGCGTTTCCGCCGAACTCGACCTCGACATCATCTACGGCGACGGCCCCGATGCCGACCCCGGGCGGTTCTACCTGCCCTACATCCGCACCGGCCCGCGGCTGAGTGACGCCGGCAAGCGCTATGCGCTGTCGCGCCACATGCCGCCCGCCGGGCATCTGTTTGTCACCCAGCTTCAGGCCGCCCTGATCGAGCTGCACAACCGGACGGTTGACCTGCTCATCGAGCGGCATCTGGCGAGCGAGAAGAGGCGCTTCTGCGACAGCGAGGACTGCTCGAACGCCGAACTGGCCCGGGCACTGCCGAAAGCCAAGCGGCTGCTACTGTTCAACGATGCGCGCGGGACGGTCGTCCACTACTACCACCGCGTCATCGTCGAGGACCTGCTGCCGCGCCTGATCGGCGAGGACCGCGCCCAGGACATCATCGCGAATGGCCGCGATCTGTTTTTCGCGTCGGGCTTCCGCGACGGCGAGGAGATCAAACAGCCCTTCATCCCCTATGAATTTGCGCTTGCTGCCTGGCAGTACACCGCCAGCCAGTTGCGCGGCAGCTACGCCCTGAGCGAAGGCGACCGCGCGCGGCGTTTCGAACCGGCGCGACTGGCCGCCAATCGACCGTCCCGCGAGCGGCTGCGCAGCGGTGACCTGGCGGACTGGCGCTACTTCGTGGACATCCTGCCGGAGCCGCCGGAGGGCTTTAACCGCGCGCGGCTGATCGACCCCTACGTCGCGTCGGTGCGCGGCGGATGGCACGAAAACCGCCGCACGCGCGGCACCGCCGAGGCGATCCTGCTGGCCGGCGCCCGCGCCGGGCTGCCGTCGGGGCAGGCGGTGGCCGAGAAGGTGCTGCCCGATCTGCGCAAGCGCGGCGTGCTCTATCTCTGGGAGCCGCGCCGCGAGCCCGGCGAGCATGAGCTGTGGCGCGGATATATCCTGCCGCCGGATCGGTCCACCCGCGAGACGCCGCGCGGCGAAACCCCGCTGTGGTATTACGTGCTTCAGGAGGCTGCGGCGATGGGCGGCCCGACCGGTATCGGACCGGACACGCGGGCCTATGCCATCGCGGCCGAAGGCGCTCGCTACGCCGCCGCCCGCGAACCCGTTTCCGATGGCCAGCAGCGCGCGCGCGGTGGCCATACCCTCGGCCCCGTGGGTGGGACGATCGTTGGCGAAGTGCTGATCGGCCTTGCCGAGCACTACGCGCTCAAGACCGGCAAGGGCCTCGGCTTTCGCCCGCCCGTCGGCGCAAGCGCCTATGGCGAGCGCGACCGCTTCACGCTCACCCGCGCCCGCAGCCGCAGCGGCGAACTCGGCGAGCGTTACATGCTGCGCAACCTGCTGATCGATGCGGGCGTGGCCGTCGCGCTGCGGTGAGCGGCTTGACAAGCCCGCCAGCATGGCGCAACCAACACGCGATTTGCCGCAGTCCTGTCGTGATTGCGCGCCAGAGAGAGCGTCGGCCCGCGGCCGGTCGCGTGTTCGGGACAAAATCATGTCAGCTGTTTTTTTGAGACTCTTCCAGACCGCCGGCGTTGCGCTGCTGCTCGGCGCGCTTCTCGCAGCGCCGGCGCGTGCCCAGGACGGTGAGGAAGCCGCGAGCGAGGCGCAGGCCGCGCCGTCTAACATCGAGAGCCGCTTGCGCCGGATCGAGGACACCCTCATCGACATGCGCGCAATGATCGGCGCGTTGCAGAGCTTTGCGACGGGCGACGGCGCCAATCAAGGCCAGACGCAACCCCCTCGCCAGACCGATCAAATGCCTGGCAGCGGAATGTCAGACGATCCGTTTGCTGACTCGGGTGATCCATTCGGGCAGCCAGAGGATCCGCTGGCAGGCTCCGCGCCGCAGCCTTCGGCTGGGCCGAGCCCGGAACTTCAGCAGCTGGAAATTCAGGTGCAGGCGCTGTCCGCGCAGCTTTCCGAGGCCGTACAGCGGCTGAACCGGCTTGAAGCGGCGCTCGGCCAGAGCGATGCCGACGGCATGAACGGCGCGGCGCAGCTGCCGCCAACGGACGGCGAGAGCGCCGACATGGCTGAGCAGGAGGCTGACCCGGACCCGGCGATGGGCTTTGGCACCACGACCGTCGAGACTCCGACTGCGCCGGAGGAGGACTTCGGCGCGTGGGACGACGAGACCATGTCCGCGCCCGGGGACGAGGCGGGCAGCCCTGACGCGCAGGCGCTCTTCGCGCAGGCTTATGACGCGCTGCAGGTGCAGGATTACGCCGCCGCGCGCGATTCATTCGAGGCGTTCCTCGATACTTATCCTGACGATCCGCTCGCCAACGATGCGCGCTATTGGCTTGCCGACGCGGCTTTCGCGGAGGGCGACTACGTCGTCGCGGCCAACAACTTCGTGCGGGTTTACAACACCGCGCCCACGGGCGAAAAATCCGAAGAGACGCTGTTGAAGCTGGCGGTGGTGCTGCGCCGGTTGGAACGGCCGGAATCGGCTTGCGATGCGCTGAGCCGCCTGGATGGCCGGCTGGACGGGATGCCCGATAGCTTCCGCGAGCGCGTCGCCAACGAGCGCCAGCGTTCCGGGTGCAGCTAGGCCCTTTCACCGGTTCGCTGCCGCGCCGACCATAACGCAAGGTGTCGGGCGTGCTGACGCCTCATGACATCGATAAGCTGCTCGCGCCGCTTTCGCGACATGCGCGCGTTGCGCTGGCCGTTTCGGGCGGCGGCGACAGCATGGCGCTGATGCTGCTCGCCTGCGACTGGGCAAAGCGCGCGCCCGATGCGCCCGAGCTAGTCGTGCTCACGGTCGATCACCGCCTGCGCCCCGAATCGCGGCAGGAGGCCGAATGGGTCGCCGAGCAAGCCAGCGCACTTGGCATGCCGCATCACATCCTGACATGGGCAGACGCGCAGCCCGGCGCATCGCAGGCCGCGGCGCGGGAAGCGCGCTACACGCTGATGGCAGATTTTGCGCGCGCGCACAGCATCGGCGCGATCGTCACCGCGCACACGGCGGACGACGTCGCCGAAACCTTCCTGATGCGGCTGGCGCGTGGCAGCGGGGTGGATGGCCTCGCGGCGATGACCGCCGAGACGATATGGGACGGCGTGCCGTTGCTCCGGCCGCTGCTCGGCCTTTCGCGAGCGCAGCTTCGCGCGGAGCTGGACGCGCGTGGTGCCACCTGGCTCGAAGACCCAAGCAATGCCGAGGAACGGTTCGAGCGGGTGCGCGTCCGACGCGCGCTGGATACGCTGGCCGGGCTGGGTATCACGCGGTCGCGGATCGTCGAAAGCGCGGAGCGCCTCCGCCGCGCGCGCAATGGCCTCGACGCTGGAGCCGCTGATTTCATCTCTGGCCATGCCGCCGTGAGCCCGGCGGGCTATGTCCGGCTCGCGGTCGATGCGCTGCGCGAATTGCCCGAAGAATTCGCCATCCATGCGCTGAAACGCCTGCTTCGCGCGATCGGCGGACAACGGCGGGCGCCCCGCCTGCGAAAGGTGGAGATGCTGGCGGCTCAACTGCGCGCCGGACTGGAAGCTCCGACGACGCTGGGCGGCTGCGTGATCGCTCCCGAGGGCCAAAAGCTCCTGATCTGCCGCGAGCCGGGCCGTCTGCGCGCCGCGCCGCTCACCCTTGGCTCAGGAGAGACGGTCATCTGGGACCGGCGCTTCCGGGTCACATGCGGCGCGCTTCCGCGTCCGCTGTGTATCGACGCACTCGGCGAGCGGAACCTCGCCGCCCTGCCCCAAGCCGTGCGCAAGCAGCACCCGGCGCCGGCGCTGGCGTCGCTGCCCGCGCTGTATGCAGAGGGTCATCTCCTGGGTGTCCCGGTCCAGGGCTTCGCCCTTGCCGATCAGCACCCTGACGCCGACTTGTGCGCCGGCGCGTTCATCTGGTGCGCCGGCGGCACGCCGCATGCATGAATCAGAAAGGTTTTCAGCCGCGGCGCAGGCGCGCAATGCTTGGCAAAGAGAACCACCGACCATATGTTCGACGTAATGCCGCGCATGGCTGAAAATCGCGTGAGGTACTCGTTTGCACTGCGTATCGTCCGGCCCGCCGCCGGGCACGTCCGCCGCGCACGCGAGGCAGCGAAAGGCAAGGACGTCAGATGAATTCCAATTTCCGTAACTTCGCCATCTGGATCATCATCGGTCTGCTTCTCATCGCTCTGTTCAACTTGTTTCAGAGCCCGAGCCGGCAGACCGCCGAGAACAGCATCAGTTACTCACAGTTCCTGAGCGCCGTAGAGGACAGCAATGTCCGCTCCGTGACGCTCTCGGGCGACAAGATCGTGGGCCAATACACCGATGGCCGGACGTTCGAGACCTTTGCGCCGAATGATCCGAAGTTGGTTGAGCGGCTGGAGAACCAGGGCGTCGGCATCTCGGTCGAGCCGCAGGACGACAGCTCGCCCACGCTGCTGAGCATCCTGATTTCCTGGTTCCCGATGCTGCTGCTCATCGCCGTCTGGATTTTCTTCATGCGGCAGATGCAGGGCGGCGGCGGCCGCGCGATGGGCTTCGGCAAATCCAAGGCGAAGTTGCTGACCGAGCGCACGGACCGCGTCACCTTCGAGGATGTCGCTGGGGTCGACGAGGCGAAGGAAGACCTCGAAGAGATCGTCGAGTTTCTGCGCGATCCGCAGAAATTCCAGCGCCTGGGCGGACGCATCCCGCACGGCGCGCTGCTGGTCGGCCCGCCGGGCACCGGTAAGACGCTGCTGGCGCGCGCGATTGCGGGCGAGGCGAACGTGCCGTTTTTCACGATCTCGGGTTCGGACTTCGTCGAGATGTTCGTCGGTGTCGGCGCGAGCCGCGTGCGCGACATGTTCGAGCAGGCGAAGAAGAACGCGCCGTGCATTATCTTCATCGACGAGATCGACGCCGTCGGCCGCCATCGCGGCGCTGGCCTCGGCGGCGGCAATGATGAGCGCGAGCAGACTCTGAACCAGCTTCTGGTCGAGATGGACGGCTTCGAGGCGAATGAGGGCGTCATCCTGATCGCGGCGACAAACCGGCCGGACGTGCTCGACCCCGCGCTGCTGCGCCCGGGCCGCTTCGATCGCCAGGTGGTCGTGCCGAACCCAGACGTTCTGGGCCGCGAGAAGATTCTCAAGGTGCATACGCGCAAGGTGCCGCTGGCCCCTGACGTGGACGTTCGCGTCATCGCGCGCGGTACGCCGGGGTTCGCCGGCGCCGACCTGGCCAACCTCGTCAACGAGGCTGCGCTGCTGGCGGCGCGGCGCTCGAAGCGCCTCGTGACCCAGCAGGAGTTCGAGGACGCGAAGGACAAGGTGCTGATGGGGGCCGAGCGCCGCTCGATGGTCATGACCGAGGAGGAAAAGCGGCTCACGGCCTATCACGAAGGCGGCCACGCGCTGATCGGCCTGATGGTCGAAGGCTCGGACCCGGTACACAAGGCAACGATCATCCCGCGCGGCCGCGCGCTGGGCATGGTCATGCGCCTGCCGGAGCGGGACGCGCTGTCTGTGACCCGGCAGAAGATGAAGGCGGACATCGCGGTTGCGATGGGCGGCCGCGTCGCCGAGGAGGTCGTGTTCGGCTACGACAAGGTGACATCGGGCGCGTCCATGGATTTCAAGATGGCCACCCAGATGGCGCGCGCGATGGTGACGCAGTACGGCATGTCCGACAAGCTCGGCCCGCTGGCTTATGGCGAGAACGAGGATGAAGTCTTCCTCGGCCATTCGGTCGCGCGGACCCAGAACCTGTCCGACGAGACGCAAAAGGTCGTTGACGAGGAGATCTACCGCATCGTTGACGAGGGCTACGACCTCGCCAAGCGGCTGGTCGAGGAGAATGTCGACAAGCTGCACATCATCGCCAAGGGTCTGCTGGAGTATGAGACACTCAGCGGCCAGGAGATCCAGGACCTGCTGGAAGGCAAGCCGCCGATCCGCGAGTTCCCGGCCGCGCAGCCGCCGAGCGAGCCGCGCAAGCGCTCCTCCGCCGTGCCGAGCGCAGGGCGCAAGGCCAAGGGCGGCGAGGAGCCGGACACTGGCGGCATGGAGCCGCAGCCGCAGGGTTAAGAGACATGCCGGGGCGGGGGCCTTCGGGTCTCCGCCTCTCTTGACGCCTCAGCCGGCAGACGCTAAACACAGGGCTTCGCGCGCAGTGGGCGCGCGCTTTTATTTCATCTCACCAAAGTTTCGGGAGAGTGTGATGAGCCGCCGTTGCGAGCTAACAGGCAAGAACGCGCAGACGGGTAATAACGTCAGCCACGCGAACAACAAGACGCGCCGGCGCTTCCTCCCGAATCTGTGCGACGTGACTTTGATGAGCGACGCGCTTCAGCGCAGCGTTCAGTTGCGGATCAGCGCCCATGCGCTGCGCACCGTGGATCATCGCGGCGGACTGGATGCGTTTCTGCTCAAAGCCCCGGACGCGGAGCTATCGCCGAAGGCGCTGAAGCTCAAGCGTGAACTTCGCAAGGTTCTCGCGGAGCGCGAATCGGCGGGCGGGGCCGAGGCGGCGTCGTAACCGCCTCAGTCCATTGCAAAGCGCATCAGCAGCGTGCGCTGTATCGGATTGTAGTTGTCGTCTGACATCACCGTGAGGATTGTTTGCCCGTCGGCGTCGGTGTGCACCGCGATAGCCTCCATGTTGTCGACCATCCGGCCGCTTTCCGTCTCGTAAAGCACCTCACCCTCCAGCCGCGCGCCGGGCTCGATATCCGCGGCATCGATCCGGCGGATGCGCATGAACACGCCTCGCGCGATCCCCGCGAAGTACCGCTCCAGTACGACCAGCCCCCCGTCCGGCAGCGCCGCCGCATCCGTGATGTCGAACATGTTGCTGCGCTTGAGGCGGACTTGCTCGGCCTTGCCGTCGTGAAAGAGCCAGCCGAGGCTGTCCCCGCTGATATGTGCGCGCCGCTCCGAAAAACCGATCGCCGCGCCCACATAAGGCCCGGCGCGGAGCACGGCAAGCGACTCCAGCGCCTTGTTGCCCGGCAGTCGCAGGGCCGCAGGCGGCAGCTCCAGCGCGCCGATCGGTGCGGAAAAATCCGTTCCGTCAAAGCGATAGCGGTGAATGCGATGCTCGCCCTCAAAAGCGATGTAATAGTCGCCATCGACGTCGCCTGGCGCGATCGGGGCCAGCGCCTCGGCATCATCCAGCCCGCGTCCAACTTCCGGGTTGTCCCATTCATCGCGCAGGACGAGTTTGCCGATCACCGCGTCGCGGACATCGACGATCTCGCCGCCACGCTCTTCGTGCCGCATCCGCAGCCAGGATGTGCGGTCCGAGATCGCGAGCAGCTCTGAGCCATCCGCGCTGACCGCAAGCCCCGAATAGCCTCCGAATGCGCCAGCTGACGACCGCAGCACCAGTCCGCCGAGATAGGTGAGCTTACCGAAGCGCTTACGGTCCTGGTTGGCGTGATCGAGCACCAGAGGACGCGCTTCCACGCGCACGTCCCGTGGTTCGGCCGCCGCCTCGGCGCCCGCCAGCGCAAAAACAAAAGCCGCAGCCCATAGCCAGCGCGCCATCATTCGCCTCCGCTTTTGCTGACGGCCTGGGCCTTCTGCCCGGGCGGCGGCACGTTGCTTCCCGGCGCACCGAGCCGCGGCCCTTCGCGTCCGACGATGCGCCGGCATGCTGCGGGCAGGTCCGCCAGCGTCGTCGGCGCTTTCTTCGGCTTCGGCGTGTCCGGCTTCGGCGGCGCGGTCAGCATGCGATACCAGTAATCGAGCGGCTTGCCGCAGCCATCTCCCGGCGGCGGCGGCGACTGGTTCCGGCAGCCTTCATAGCCCGGCGGGCACGTGATGCGAACGTGGAAATGATAATGGTGGCCCCACCACGGCCGGACCTTGCGCAGCCAGCCGCGATCATTGCCGGCCGCTTCGCACACCGCTTTCTTGATCGCCGGATGGACGAAGATGCGCGCCACCTCGGGGTACGACGCTGCGCGCCTGAGCAGCTTGACATGCCCCGGCGTCCAGACATCCGGGTCAACCGACAAACCGTCATCCGCGAGCACCGATACGGCGGGCATGCGCTCGCGCTCGGCGCGGCTCAGACGGCGGTCGGGCATGGGTTTGAGCCAGATGTCGGCATCCAGCCCGATCTGGTGGCTCGCATGGCCGGTGAGCATCGGGCCGCCACGCGGCTGGGACAAGTCGCCGACGAGCAGACCGGGCCAGCCGTCCTTTTGCTGCACGTCGCGCGCCAGCCGCTCGATATAGTCCAGCAGCGCCGGGTGGCCCCAGTTGCGGTTGCGGGATAGGCGCATCGCCTGCCAGGCCGGGCCATTGACGGGCAGCTCCCGCGCGCCTGCCAGGCAGCCGCGGGCATAGGAGCCGATCGCGCGCGCTTCCAGCGGCACCGGGTCGTTCACGAAGCCGAAAACATGCTTCGCCGGCCGCTCCTGCGCCTGCGCCGCGCCCGCTGCCAGAAAAGCGCCTAGCGCGAGCGCCGCGAACCCAGACCGGACTGCACGCATGTTTTCCTCCCCGATTCCGCTCCGCCTTAATTACCGGATTCTTGCGGCAGGTGTATGAAGGGCAGCTTTCGCCAGCTCAAAAAGCGCGGCGTCGTCTTCATGTAGGCGTCGTAGGCGTTCCCGAACTTCTTGCGCAGCCACGGCTCCTCCGCCAGCGGCATCAGCGAATAGACCAGCACGGCCAGCGCCACGAGCCCCCAGACAGTCCACGACCCCGCCGCCGCGCCGATGCCGATATAGCCGATGATCGACGCGACATATTGCGGGTTACGGCTGTAATGATAGAGGCCGTCGGTCACGAGGCTCTCATCCGCGCCGTAGGTGTTCTCGATCCCAAGGTCGAAATAGGCGTAAAAGGTGACGCCGAAGCCGACCACGATCAGCGGAATGCCGATGACAAGCTGCACCCACCAAAGCGGCCCGCTCAGGTGCGCGAGCAGAATGGCGGCCACCGGCAGCCCGCCCATGCTGGTGCGGAACAGCGGCCAGAAGGTGTAGTTCTGCCAGGAGTTCTTGCCTGGCGTCGGCCACAGCCGGAAATTGTTCGAGGTGACCGTCGCGATCATCAGTATGGCGAGCACCACAAGCGCCACCGCCACGACGGCGGCCACAATCGGCCCAAGCGTCGAAATGACCCCCATTGCCCCTCCCGAACGCTAATTGCCCTGCGCAAATTTGCGCGTCGCGCGCACAAGCCGGTCGATGATGCCCGGCTCCGTCATGGCATGCCCGGCATCCGGCACGATCTCCAGCGGCGCGTTCTGCCAGAGCTTCGCCAGCTGCCACGCCGTTGCCGGCGGCGTCACGAGATCGTAGCGGCCCTGCACGATCACGCCGGGCAGATGCTTGATCTTGCCCATCTCGTTCAAGAGCTGGCCGTCATACTCGAAGAAGCCGCCGTGATAGAAGTAATGGCACTCGATCCGCGCGAAGGCGAGCGCATAGGTGCTGTTGCTGAACTTTTCGACCGTGGAGGGGTCGATCTGGAGCGCCAGCGTCGAGCCTTCCCACACGCTCCAGGCGCGCGCGGCCTCAAGCTGGGCCTGCTCGTCAGGGCCGGTGAGGCGCTGGTAATAGGCTGCAATCATGTCCCCGCGCTCCTCCGGCGGGATCGGCCCCAGGAATTTCTCGAAGGCGTCGGGGTACAGCCATGACGCGCCGCTTTGGTAGAACCAGAGCAGCTCCGAGCGGCGCAGCGTGAAGATGCCGCGCACGATCAGCGCGATGACGCGCTCCGGATAGCGCTGCGCATAGGCCAGCGCCAGCGTCGAGCCCCATGAGCCGCCGAACACCTGCCAGCGCTCCACGCCCAGGTGTTTGCGCAGGCGTTCCATGTCCTCGACCAGATGCCAGGTCGTGTTGTGCTCAAGGCTGGCGCGTGGGCGGGATTTGCCGCAGCCCCGCTGGTCGAACAGGATGATGCGGTAGCGGTCCGGGTCGTGGAACCGGCGCATGACGTCTGAGATTGCGCCGCCCGGCCCCCCATGCAGCAGCACGACTGGAATACCGCGCGGGTTGCCGCACTCCTCGTAATAGACTTCGTGGCCGTCCAGTTCGGGCAAAAAGCCACAGGCGTTCGCCTGGTCGATCGGCGGGTAGAGGTCCAGACGCTCTTCGGGGGCCGGGAAGTCCAAGGCGGTACACCTGACAAGGGTTGCGATACGCGCGAATGCGCGGGACGCGCGCGGTCATCCAGAAAAAGGAACGCATAGCGGCGCGGCTGTCAACGCCGCTGTGACTACGGGCGCGGCGCCTTGCCCCGGGCCGATAGCCGGGTCAGCCGCGCGTGCAGCGTTTCCCCGCCGGATACACGGATTTCGCCGGCGATCTCGGCGGTCAGTTCGTCCGGTTTCGGCGTGATGAGACTGACCGCGATGGCCGCGATGAACGCCGCCGGAACCCCGATCAGTCCCGCGGTCAGCGGGTCGAGGACGGCGGCGCCGCTTCCCGTCAGGATCATGTAGACAGACGTGAGGCCGAACCCCGCCAGAAGCCCGGCCATCGCGCCGGCCGCGTTGATCCTTTGCCACCAGATCGAGAGCACGACCACCGCGAAAAATCCGCCAGCCAGCAGCGAAAACGCCAGCAGCATCCATCGCAGCGGATCGACGAACAGCGAGCGCGCCAGCCACGCGGCCGCGATCGCCGCGAGGATCATGCCGAGACGTGCGACGGCGAGCCGCTGCGCCGCCGTGGAGGGCCGCCGCAGCCACGGGTGGAACAAGTCATTGCTCAGGATGTTGCCGATGATCGTGATATGCGCCGCCGCCCCGGCCAGCATTGCCGCCAGCAGCGCGGCAGCCGCCACGCCCACGAACACTTGCGGCAACCCGCCCGCGACGGGCAAGACCAGCGCGCCAAGATCGCGGCTGACCAACACTTGCGCCGCGCCCAGGGTCGGGTCGAAACCGTCAGATTCCACGCGCATCAGCCCGAGGTCCGCCGCGTAGCGCGCCCAGGCCGGCAACTCGGCCATCGGCGTGCCGATCACCTGTTGAACCAGTGCGGAGTGCAGAAAAGCGGCGTAAGCCATGAGGCTAAGGACCATGAACCCGGCGATCAGCCCAGCCCAGCCCATCGACCCGCGCACGGCGGCAATGGTCGGCGTCGTGCTGAGCCGGGCATGAACGGCGGGGAGCATCGCCGTTCCGAGCATCACGCACAGCCCGAGCAACACGAAATCGAACGCGCTCATCGCGCCGAAGGCCTGCAGGAAGGGCTTCGCGACCGGCTCAGGCGCGACGCCGGGTAGCGCCTGCGAAAGCGGCTGCGGGCTGGCGTCCGCGATGCCCTTGGCCTGCTCCGCCGCGGCGGTCGTCTCCAGGATCGCACCGTAGCTGAGCTGCGGGACCGGCAGATTGGTGACCTGCAGCGATACGATGACCAGCGGCGCGGAAATGCCCAGAAGCACAACAATGATCTGCGCGCACTGCACCCAGGTCAGCGAGCGCATTCCGCCGAACAGTACGGTGAGCATGGCGAAGGCCGCGGCGATGGCGACCAGCATCTGCTCCGGCAGCGGCAAGAACAGTGCTGCGATCATCGCGCCGATTTTCAGCTCCGCCGCCAGCAGCATCACTGTCGGCACCAGAAGCAAGACGGCGGCGATGACGCGCAGCGGACGGGATGAAAAGCGCATTCCGAGAAAGCCCGGCATGGTGAAGCTGCCAGCCTTGCGCAAATAGGGCGCGAACAGGATCGTCAGTAGCGCCAGTCCGGCGCACCAGCCCAGCACGAGCGGCAACCCGTCATAGCCGAGGAACACGAGCGCCCCGAGCGCCGTCGCCAGCGCGCTTGCGCCCATCACATTGGCGCTCACCGACAGGCCGTTGTAGAGCGCCGGTACCCGCTCGCCGGAGACGAAAAAGTCTTCCAGGTTGGTGGTGCGCACCATCAGGCCGATGATGAGATAGAATAGCGCCGGGCCCAGGATCATCACCTGGTTGACCCAGAACGACGCCAGACCGAGCTGCTCAAGGATCAGCAGCGTCAGCACGAGCGAGACATAGGCGCTGGCGAAGATCGCGAAGCTCGCGCCGAGGCGGGGGTTCACGACCGGGTAGTGGTAGTTGAGCGCCATCGATCAGTACTCGCCGGTGACGTTGTAGCGGGCGTCCAGACGGTCCTGCCGGCCGGCGATCCAGTAGATCAGCCCGACGAGGCCGACCACACTACCGATCGAGGCCAGCAGATACCCCAGCGGGAAGCGCAGCACATAGCTGTCATAGAGCAGCGGCCCGATCACCGGCAGCGCGATGAAGAACACGCCGAGCAGTGCGAGCGCCACGAGTGTCAGCCGCGAATTGGCCCGCCACTGGATTTGCCGCTGATGGTCGATCATGGCCGGAGTCCTGTATTGTGACGTATGTTTACGGTTCGGGCACGCAATCTTTCAGCAAAATGGGGACAACTCAAGGCTGTCACCGTGGGCGGGCGCTTATCCCCACAGCGCGGGCGCGGGCGGATGGATCACCGCGCCCTCGATAGCGAGGCCGGGGGCGCGGTCCTGAGCGAGCAACAGCGGACCGTCGAGATCAGCCCAGTCGGCATCCTGCGCGACAAGCAGCGCCGGGGCCATCGCCAGCGAGGTGCCGACCATGCAGCCGACCATGATGCGGAAGCCGAGCCGCCGCGCTTCGGCGCGCATGGCGAGCGCCTCGGTCAGGCCGCCGGTCTTGTCGAGCTTGATGTTGACGGCGTCGTAGCGGTCCCGCAGGGCGGCGAGGCCGTCGAGTGCATGGGCGGACTCATCGGCGCAGACCGGGACGGGCCGGGCGATCTCGGCCAGTGCGGCGTCCTCGCTGGCGGGGAGCGGCTGTTCCACGAGTTCGACGCCCGCCTCCGCGCAGGCGTTCAGCAGCCTTCGGAGTTGCTCCGTCCGCCACGCCTCGTTGGCATCGACAATCAACCGCGCACCGGGCGCAGCCGCCCGAACGGCGCGCAGGCGTGCTTCGTCGCCGTCGCCGCCGAGCTTGAGCTTGAGCAGCGGATAGCCGCAGGCGGCGGCCTTCGCAGCCATCTCCTCGAAAGGGCCGAGGCCGATCGTGTAGGCGGTCAACACGGGTTGCGGCGCGTTCAGCCCGGCGAGCGCGTGCTCCGGCACCTTCGCCGTCTTCGCCTCATAATCCCATAGCGCGCAGTCGAGCGCATTCCGCGCCGCGCCCGGCGGAAGCGCCTTGCTCAGCGTTTCGCGGTTCAACTGCGCCCCGAGCGCCCACGCCGCCTCGGTGATCTGCTCCGTGACGGCCGCCACGCTCTCGCCATAGCGCGCATAGGGCACGCACTCGCCCCGCCCGCGCGCCGCCCCGCTGATCTCCACGACGACGACCTCCGCCGCGTGCTTCGCGCCGCGCGAGATCCTGAACGCCCCGGCGATCGGCCAGCTTTCCGCGCGGACCGTCACCGTTCGGCCGTCATCCAGCGAAATGGTCTCCATGCGCCTGCTTGTTCGCCCACACGCCGCGCCTGTCAAGGTAAACCGGCGATTGCCAAGCGCGGCACCCGGCGGTAGGTTTGCGCGCGAAAATGGCAAGCGAGCCGCGCGCGCATCCGGCGCTTGCGCGCAAGACGGAGCCCGACGCGGGCATGACTGCGGTTACCTCCACCGATGCACGGCAGCCAAGCGCGAAGCGCACCCCATTCGCCGCCTTCACGGATGAGGGCGGCGCGCAGCTGGCGCTGTCGGGCGACTGGACGGTTCGCACGCTTACGCGCATTGATCGCGACCTCGCCGCCGCAATGCCCGCGCCGCCCAGCGCAAAGGGCCGGCCGCTCGATCTCGACCTTGGCGAACTCGGTGCGCTAGACACGGCCGGCGCATGGCGGCTGCTCAAGCTCATCAACGATCTGACGGCCGCAGGCCACGAGGTCACCCTCCGGCGCATCCGCGAGTCGCATCGCAAGCTGCTGCGCGAAATCCATGCGCGGCGGACGACGGAGGAGGCGCCGCCGGTTGCAAGCCCGGGGCTGTTCGAGGTTTTGGGCGATGTCGCGCGCGGGGCCAGCGGCTTCTTCCGCGATGCGGCTGGGCTGACGGCTTTTCTCGGCGCGGCGACCGCCGTGTTCGGTCGGCTCCTGCTCAAGCCGTGGCGGTTTCGGGCGGTGTCTTTCATCCACCACCTGGAGCACGCCGGCCTGCGCGCGATCCCGATCATCTCGCTGATCTGCTTCCTGATCGGCGCGGTCATCATGCAGCAGAGCATCGTTCAGCTGCGCTTTTTCGGCGCGGAGACGTTCTCGGTGAACATGCTCGGTATCCTCAGCCTGCGCGAGGTCGGCATCCTGCTGGTGTCGATCATCGTCGCGGGCCGGTCCGCCTCGGCCTTCACCGCCGAGATCGGCACCATGAAGATGCGCGAGGAGATCGACGCCATGCGGACCATGGGCATTGACCCGATGGAGACGCTGGTGATGCCCCGCCTGCTCGCGCTGCTGGTCGCGATGCCGCTACTGGTGTTCTGGGGCGATCTGATGTGCCTGGCGGGCGGCGCGGTGATGGCCTGGGCGTATCTGGGCTATGACCTTGAGATCTTCGCGCAGCGTCTGCATGACGCGATCAACCTGCGCCATTTCCTGGTCGGGATCGTGAAGGCGCCCTTCGCGGCGCTGATTATCGCGCTGGTCGGCTGCCTGGAGGGGCTGCGCGTCAAAGGCAGCGCAGAGTCGCTCGGCCTTCAGGTGACGCGTGCCGTCGTTAAGGCAATTTTCCTTGTCATCGTCATGGACGCGGTGTTTGCCATCTTCCTTTCCGCCGCGGGGTATTGACGCCGATGAGCCAAGCCGAACTCACGCCAGACGCCGAACAGATCGCGCCCCGCGCCGCGCCGGCAGCGCGTGAGGTCGTCATCAGCGTGCGCGGCCTGCGCAAGCGCCTCGGCAGCCAGCAGATCTTCGATGGCCTCGATCTGGACGTCTATCGCGGCGAAATCCTCGGGATCGTCGGCGGCTCCGGGACAGGCAAATCGGTTCTGCTGCGCTGCATCACCGGCCTGCTGACCCCGGATGCGGGCGAGATCAGCATCTTCGAGACCAGCGCCATGGGACGCAAGGCCAAGCAGCGGTTGGCGCGGTCGAACTCGTGGGGCGTGTTGTTTCAGGACGGCGCGCTGTTTTCGTCGCTGACCGTGCGCGAGAACATCGAGGTGCCAATGCGCGAGCAGCTTCATCTGCCGCGCGACGTGCGCCGCGAACTGGCGATGCTGAAGCTGGCGCTGGTTGGTCTGCCGGCTGATGCCGCGAACAAGTATCCATCGCAGCTTTCGGGCGGGATGCGCAAACGCGCCGGGCTGGCGCGCGCGCTGGCGCTGGACCCGCAAATCGTGTTTCTGGATGAGCCGACCTCCGGCCTCGACCCGATTGGCGCGGAAGCCTTCGACCAGCTCATTCTTAGCCTGCAGCAGACTCTGGGGCTGACCGTGTTCATGATTACCCACGACCTCGACAGCATCTTCACCGCCTGCGACCGCGTCGCCGTGCTCGCAGACCGGGTGATCGTGCGGGAGGGCAGCCCGGCCGACCTGGTGGACGAGCCGGGCCATCCGTGGGTGGCGGACTATTTTTGCGGCGAGCGCGCCCGCGTGCACCGCAGCCAGGAAGGTGATGACTGATGGAAACACGCGCGAGCCATTTTCTGATCGGCCTTTTCGTCGTTTCGCTGCTGGGCCTCGGCTTCGCCTTCGTCTACTGGGTGAACAATTCCGCCGGCGGCGCGAATGCGCAGCGCTATCACGTCATCTTCTCGGGCTCGGTGCAGGGGCTGGGCCAGGGGAGCGCGGTGCTGTTCAACGGCATCCGCGTCGGCGAGGTCGACAATCTGGCGATCATGCCGGAGGACACGCGCAAGGTGCGCGGGCTGATTTCGGTGAAGCCGGATACGCCGGTGCGCGAGACGTCCCGCGCCAAGGTGGTGCAGCAGGGGCTGGCGGGCGTCGTCGCGGTGGAAATCACGCCGGGGACGCCCGATTCGCCGCCGCTGCTGGCGAAGGCGGATGAGCAATACCCGACGATCTACGCCGACGTTGCCTCATCCAAGTCGCTGTTGAGCGCCGCGCCGGAGGCGCTGGGCGAGGCTCGCGCGCTGATCCGCCGTCTCAACGATCTGATCGCCGCCAACGAGAAGGCCATCAGCCAGACGGTGGAGAACGTCGAAACCTTCACCGCCACCCTGAGCGATCATCGAGACGATATCGGCGTGATCGTGTCGAACACGCGCGATGTGTCGGAGCGCGTCTCGGGCATGGCGACGAAGCTGGAGACGACCATCGACAAGTTCTCCAAGTATGTCGCCGATGACGAGGACTCCGTTGTGGCCGAGGCGCAACAAGCGGCGCAATCCTTTCGTCAGCTCGCCGAGAAGCTCGACCGCTCGCTGGGCGATCGCGCGGATGAATTAACGATTTCAGCGGAGCGCGGAATTCGCCAGTTCGAGCTTTTTATGAGAGATGGCAGGCGTTTAGCCGAAACACTCGACCGCGTCGCGCGCAAACTTGAAGAAAATCCGCAACAAATGCTGCTCGGCGGCTCGCAGGTTCCTGAATATGAGCCCACGCAATAGCTGATTGACATCACAGCGTCAGATAGTACCCCTGCTAGGGTGCGAGAGTCGGGGTGGGGCGGAAATCTGGCGCTATCAATGCGTGCTGCGCGTAACATCGTTGGGCTGATGCTGGCGCTGGCCGTGAGCGGCTGTGCGCTGGCCATGAATGGCACGCCGCCGCAGACCTATGATCTCGTGGCGCCGGAAGTGGCTTCCGTGCGCGCGCAGCCGCTTCCCGTACAACTTGTCGTCCGCACGCCCACGGCCGTCCGCGCGCTCAACACCGAGCGCATCCTCGTTCGCCCGGCCCATGAGCGCATCAGCTACTACCCCGCCGCCGCCTGGAGCGACCGCCTGCCGCGGCTCGTTCGCGCGCGCCTGACCGAGGCGCTGGAGGACAGCGGGCATTTCCGCGCCGTCGTCACCGAGGACGATCGCGTGAACAGCAACTATTCGCTGCAGATCGCCATCCGCGCGTTCGAGATGTCTGTCAACGGCAGGCCGCCGGAGGGCCATGTGGCGCTGTCGGCCAAGATCGTGGACGAGCACGCGGGCGAGGTGGTGGCCAGCCGCCGGTTCGAGTCGCGCGTGCGGGCGAAGTCCGACGCCGTGGGCGAAGGTGTTGCGGCGATCACGTCGGCGTTCCATGATGTCAGCCGGGACTTGATGCGCTGGTTGACGAATGGCAGCCAGCGCTCGCGGCTGGGCGCGGGCTCTTAAGCGCCGCCGCAGATTTACCGGAGACGGCCATGAACATCGGTGAGGCGGCGCGCCAGAGCGGCGTGCCCGCAAAGACCATCCGCTATTACGAGGATATCGGCCTGATCGGCCCGGCGCAGCGCGGCGCGAACGGCTACCGCGACTATTCCGAGGCGGACGCGGAGCTATTGCGCTTTATCCGCCATGCGCGCGCGGTCGGCTTCAGCATCAAGGAATGCCGCAGGCTCGTGGCGCTGTACCGCGACCCGAACCGCCACAGCCGCGACGTGAAGGCGCTGGCGCAGGCGAAGATCGCCGAGATCGACCGCCGGATCGCGGAGTTTCAGCACATGCGCGCCGAACTGGCGGCGCTGGCGGCGGCGTGTCCGGGCGACGACGACCCCGAATGCGCGATCCTGGAGGAATTGGCCGGCGCGGGGGATTGAGCGGGGCGCTGTGCGCTTTGCGCGCTAGCGTGACCGCTTCCTGCGCGCGCCTTTCGATGTCTCGGCCCCGGAACGTGCATCTTCCGGCTCGCCCTCCTCCCATTGCCGCCACCGATCCTCATATGACAGGTATTTCTGCCAGAGCGGCACCCCGAGAAACACTGCCATCCACGACGCCAACAACAGGAAGATCGCAACCGGCCACGGGACTTGATCCACTGTCGCAAGCACGCCCAACAGTTCCGCCTGGCTGAGCGGCAAGCCGAGAAGGGCGGAGATCAGCGACAGGGTTTTCGCTGCCACACCCACCGTGATCACGACGGCGGCGACAAGCGGGCCGCGGCGTACGAGCCAGCGTTGCACGCGATACTGAGGCGGCGTTGGTGTCGGTGGCATCCTCGCCCTTGAGGCTCGCGGTGTCTTTGGCCGCGCACGGCAAGGACGGTTTAATCAAGATTGGCCGTCGAGAGTCCAGAGCCACGCCGACGCGGCGGGCTTTCGGCGGCGTGCCCCGGCGATGACGATCCCGAATGCGCGATCCACGCGAAGTTGGCCGGCGCGGGGGATTGAGCCAGCAACAATATTCGTGTCGCATGATTGATAAATTTCACCTGAAGGGTTAATATGGGTCGGTGTTGCAAGTAAAGACAACGCGCCCAGAATGCGAAAAACGAAACGCTCTGGACTTGGCTCCCAGGGCAACGCCGATGCCAAGCCCCGTCCTCAAAAACCGCGGATCAAGGCTGCGCCAAAGCCACGGCAAATCTATTGGTGTGAATTTTGGTCCGACGCAATCGCGCCTGAAATGTGGAAGACCCGGCCTATCATTATAATTTCTCATAAAAACAGGCTCTACGGTCCCTGTCTCGTAATTCCCACTACGACTGATCCAGATAACGAACGGAATCCGTGGGCTTACAAGCTGCCGGAAATCGAAGGCGAGCTGCAATCATGGGCAATCTGTAATCACTTGATTACCATTTCTACAAGTCGCCTATCCCAGTTTTCGGGGAGAATACCGAAATTGCCTCAACAGGACTTTGATGCAATCTTGGAGTTGGTGCGAGGTTGGATCCCGTCCCCCATGACCTCTTGAAATCTGGCCTGCTAGGTGGGA
This sequence comes from uncultured Hyphomicrobiaceae bacterium, assembly GCA_964474225.1. GTDB lineage: Bacteria > Pseudomonadota > Alphaproteobacteria > Rhizobiales > Rhodomicrobiaceae > Dichotomicrobium. The sequence continues at coordinate 5,636 of CAYYSM010000002.1, read as the reverse complement.
TATTTAGGGGACATACGGCGCGAGGCGCGCAGGAATTGTCTTGCTCGATGCATCGGGTGACAGAGCCTTGCGCGTTATGGCGAGTACGCTTTCTGGGCGCACTTGAAATCGCCCATCTCGCGACCGCTGCCCGGCCGCAAAGCCTTGTCACCGCCTTTGGTGGCGCGGCCGGGAGACACTTGCAGGGGAGCCTTCCGCGCTCCCCTGTTTATATTCTGACGCTGCATTGACCTACGCCAAATCACGCCGCTCCGGCCCGGACTGCACGATCGCCATCTGCTCCGCCGGCAACGGCCCGATCAGCGCCTGCGCCTCCTCCGCCGTGCCGTTCAGCCAGCGGTCCCAATCTTCCGGCCGCGTCAGTATCACCGGCATCCGGCTGGGGTGAACCGTCGCCACGAGCGGGTTCGGCATCGTTGTCATAAAGGCATGCACATCGACTGACACGCTCTCGCCGTGCGCGCTCAGCGGCCCCTGATAACGCCGCCACGCCCCTGCGAAGGCGAACAGCGGGCGATCCTCGTCCAGCGCGAACCAGTGCCAGGTCGCGGGCCGGCGCCCCTTCGGCTCGGCGAACGAGGTGACCGGCACAAGGCAGCGGCGGCGGCGGAACGAATCCGCCCAGAAGGGCGAGGTGAGCTTGTCGTCGCGCATGTTCGTCACGCGCTTGGGCGCCTTGCCCTTCATCAGCAGCGGGAAGCCCCAGCTTGAAAGGACGATCTCGCGGTCGCCGTCCTCCGTCGCGCGCACCACGGGCGCATCATTCGCCGGAAAGATCGCCGGCATCGGCGCGAACGCCGCCGCGCGGTTGTCCGACACGCCGAACAGGTCGCGCATGGCCTCGCGCGGCTTCAACTGGCTGTAGAGATTGCACATGGGTTGAATTTAGTGCGCCGGCTCACGCGCCGCGACCTTCGGTCAGCTCGCGCCGGTGCGCCTCCACAAGCGCGGCCATGCTGTTGAACACCCGGTCGCATTGCGGCCGCGCGCCGGGGTCCATGGCCGCGCCGAACCCCTCCTGGTCGTGCCGGCGGTAAATCCAGCAGTTTGCCAGGCCGAATTGCTTGGCCGGCTGGTGGTCATGGAACAGGCTTTCCGCCACATGGAGGATTTTCTCCTTCCCGATGCCGCGCCGGCCGAGCTGCGCCAGCATGTAGTCGAAGTTGCGCGGCGACGGCTTGTAGGAGCCGATGTCCTCCGCCGTGTAGACCGCGTCGAAGGTCACGCCGAGCTTTTGGTTGCTGTAGGCGAAGCTCTCGTTGTCGACGTTCGACAGCACGACGAGCTTGTAATGCTGCTTCAAATAGCGCAGCGCCTCCGCCGTATCACCGAAAGCCGGCCAATCCCGCACCGAGCGGCCATAGGCTAGCGCCTCGTCCCAGCTTGCAGCGACGCCCCACTCTTCGGCGAGCCGCTTGTAGACCACCGCCAGCAGCCGGTCATAGCGCAGGTGAGGCGTTTGCGCCTGCGCGGTGGACTCGTGAAAGGCGTGCGCCTGCAGAATCTCGTTGCGGGACAACGGCGTGTCGAGTCGATCCGTGAGGAGGCGCAGCCCGGCGATCATCCCGCTCTCCCAGTCGATCAGCGTGCCGTAAACGTCGAATGTCAGTGCGTCGAAATCACCCAGTCTCATTCACCTGACACCTTTTTGACATCAATCAAAAATTGTATTTTCGTCAGCAACTTAACCGACCATCGGCGAACGTCGGATGTGCTTGACGCCGCCCGCCGGTTTCCGCAAACTCCGAGCATATTCGAGCCGGCCGGAACAAAAATTCGTCCAACAATGTTGGCATAGGATAGCATTCCGGCCACCGGCCTTTTGCAAGGGAGGAGAGAGCATGACACAGCGTAAACCAGAACGCGGCATCTGTGAGCTTTATGAACAGGATCCCGAGCGCGCAGACTGGATGATCTTCGGCCGCAAGACCTGCGCGGACCGGCGCGGTTTCCTGCGGGGCGCGGGCCTGGCCACGATGGCCGGCGTCGTTGGCGCGACGATCCCGTTCCATCGCAACATGCCGGGCGGCCTGATCCCCGCCGCGCTCGCCGAGGAAACGAACGGCTTTACCATCGAGGGCAAGGATGGCCTGTCGGTCCTGAATGACCGGCCGATCAACGCGGAAACCCCGGCGCACCTCCTGAATGACGACATCACGCCGACCGCGCGCCACTTCATTCGCAACAACGGCATCCCGCCGCAGAGCACCTCGGCTGAAGGCTGGACCCTGAAGATCGACGGTTTCGTCAACAATCCGATGGAAATGTCGATCCAGGAACTGCGGGACCGGTTCGAGGTGGTGCGTATGGCGTTGCAGCTCGAATGCGGCGGCAACGGCCGCGCGGCCTTTAACCCGCCGGCGAGCGGCAACCAGTGGACCGTGGGCGCGATCGGCAACTCCGAATGGACTGGCGTGCGTCTGCGCGACGTGCTGATGGCGGCCGGCGTTCAGCCGGAAGCCGTGTACACCGCGCATTACGGCGCGGACGAGCACCTGTCGGGCGATCCGGATCGGGACGCGATCTCCCGCGGCATGCCGATCTGGAAGGCGATGGACCCGGATACCCTGATCGCGTTCGAGCAGAACGGTCAGCCGATCCATCCGCAGAACGGCGCGCCGCTGCGCATAGTTGCGCCGGGCTGGCCGGGCTCCGTCTCGCAGAAGTGGCTGACGCGCATCTGGATCCGTGACCAGGTGCATGACGGCACGAAGATGACAGGACAAAGCTACCGTGTGCCGCGCTACGCTGTGGCGCCGGGTACGGAAGTGCCGGAAGAGGATTTCCAGATCATCGAGTCCATGCCGGTGAAGTCGCTCATCACTTGGCCACAGAGCGGCCATGTGCTGCCGGTTGATCATCGTCTGCTGGAAGTGCGGGGCCATGCCTGGGCTGGCGACGAGGTCGTCACGGCCATGGATGTTTCCATCGATTTCGGCGCGACCTGGCAGCCGGCACAGCTGATGCCGCCGATGAACAGCCACTCCTGGCAGACCTGGAGCGCGAAGATCAGCTTCCCGACCAAGGGCTATTACGAGGTCTGGGCCCGCGCGACCGACAACAAGGGCCGGATGCAGCCCTTCACAATCAACTGGAATCCGAAAGGTTACCTCAACAACTCGATGCACCGGATCGCGGTGCGCGTGGAGGTCTAATGGGAACTGTGCTGCGGCGAGCATTGCTCGCTCTGATGATTGGCCTCGGCGGGATTCTTCCCGCCGCGGCCCAGGACGATTACGACGCGCTGCCCGAGGGCGAAAACAAGGATCTCGTCTACGGTGTTTGCAGCGGTTGCCACTCGATGAACATCGTTATGCAGCAGGGCATGACCCGCGAACGGTGGGACTCGACGCTGGAGTGGATGTACGAGAAGCAGGGCATGCCCCGTCTGGATGACCAGACAGAATCGGAGGTGCTCGACTACCTCGCGCAACACTTCAACGTTGACCGTCAGCAGGACCAGGGTCCGGGCATGACGCCGAGCCCATATGGGAGCATTCGGCCGCTCATGCCGCCGCAATAACCTGCCGATCACGGCGCACTCTTCCGCGCCGGCCTTTATGATCAGTTCGGACGACGACAGCAGGGTCAATCGCCCTGCCGCTGCGCCCTGAGCCGGACCCCCGGCTCGGGGCGTATCGTCATGTGCATCACCGGCGTTGGCGGCGGCCCGGCGGGCGTGAAGTTGAAGCGCGCGAGCAGCGTCGTCAGGATGATCTGCGCTTGCATCATGGCGAAGTTCGCGCCGACGCAAACGCGCGGCCCCGCGCCGAACGGCAGGTACTGATAGCGGTGGCGCGCTTTTTTGGCGTCCGGCGCGAAATGGTCGGGGTTGAACGCCTCCGGCTGGTCCCAGAGCAGCGCGTGCCGGTGCATGGCGTAGATGTTGAGGAACACGGTGTCGTTGGGCTGAATGTCGCGGTCATAAAGCTGGTCGGGGGCGAGCACGTTGCGCGCCAGCAGCCCGACGGGCGGATACAGCCGCATCGCCTCTTCGAGCACCTGCTCGATGAACGGCGCGTTGGCGAGATCATCGGCGGTCGCCGGCCGGTCGCCCACCGCCGCGCGCGCTTCCGCATTCGCCCGCGCCTGTACGTCCGCGTCGTGCGAGAGCAGATGCAGCGCCCAGGCGAGCGACAGCGCGGTCGTCTCATGCCCGGCGACGATGAAGAACTGCATGTTGTGCAGCAGGTCGGTCTCGTTCATGCGCCGGCCGGTGTTCGGGTCTTCGGCGGCGAGCATGTAATCGAGCAGGTCGCTGTCCTGCCTGGGGCCGCTCTGCCGCCGCGCCTCGATCGCATCGCTCACCATCCGGTGCATCGTGCGGACCGCGCCGCGCCCCATGATCTCGCCGGGCCGCGGCACCCAATAGGGCACATCGAGGAAGTCCAGCAGCGAGGCACGCCCCACCGTCAGGAAATACCGCGTGATCGCCGCGCCATATTCCTCGGCGTCGAAATGCTCCCGGCCCGACAGCGCGACCTCGCAGATCACGTCAAAGGTGGCGGACAGCATCTCGCGCACGATCTCGACCGGATGCGCGCTGCCGCCGATGCGCTGCGCCGCGCGCTCCGCCGTCCCGGTCATCATCGGCGCGAGCGCCTTGACGTTGCGCGCGGTGAACACCGGCGCGATCGCCCGGCGCTGCCAGCGCCAGTCGTCTCCTTCAGAGGTGAACAGGCTGCGGCCCACCGCCGGGCGCAACATGCGGATCATCACCTCGGATTTCGGGTAGTTCGCGACATTGTCGAGGAACACGCGGCGCATGCCCTCCGGCCCCTGCACCATGTGCCAGCGGCCCGGCCCGGTGGTGCCCGAGACAATCTCCTGAGTATAGGCGATCTGCGGGATGACGCTCAGCGAGTTGCGCCGCGCGGCGCGCAGGCTCCCCAAGACGCCGAGCGGACGGGCGGGCGGTTCGATGGTCGGCGGGGTGTACATACGCGAAAACTCCGGCTTGCTCCTACGCGAACAGATACGCCCGGCGCGCGCCGCCGGATCGGCCCGCGTCGCCCCGATGTTCCTGTTATGTTCGCAATTTTCCGCGCTGTCAAGTTTGTTTTTGCGAAGCACATCCGTGCTTCGCTGACGCGCCTTTTTTGCATCGCATTTTCTAACGCAAAACCGGTTTCCACTTTTGCGGAAAATGCATTAGCGCGGCGGCCGGTCGGCCTTACAGCGCGCAAGAGCGCGCTGGGGGAAGTTCCTCGTCGACGCTTCCAAGGGAACCGCCCTCCGCCCGCAGGGCGGCAAGCGGCGCAGTCGAAGACGGGCGCGAAGCGACCACCGGCCGCCCGGCTTAGCCGGCACCCGGGGCCGGATGGCCCCGGAAAGAAAAAAACCACGCGCACGGGACGACACGCCGCCGTCAGGCGTCGGGGCAGCCGGCCTCGCGCATCCACCCTTCGACCTGCTCAGCCGTCGGTGACCCGATCTCGCGGAACAGATCACGCGCCCGCGACCAATGCTGGCAGGCGCGCGCGGTGTCGCCCTGCTGCTGGTAGAGGTTGCCCAGATTGCCCGTGGCGATGGCCTGCTGTTCCTTGATGCCCAGTTCCCCGGCCAGTTCGAGCTGGCGCTTGAACATCGCCTCGGCGCGGTCGAGCTCGCCGCGCGTGATGTAGATCACTCCCAGA
>CAYYSM010000001.1:0-36131 GCA_964474225.1 uncultured Hyphomicrobiaceae bacterium | reverse complement strand
TGTTGCCAACAGCTATGTTGTACCAGTTTGGGGAGTTTGGCGCTGTGTTGTTAAAGACGTTGTTGTAATCAACCAAGGTAGTTGTCACGGCAGAGTGACTATATATACCGCCTCCTCGGTTATCAGCACTATTATATGCAACGATATTGTTATGTGCTGAGGCAAGCCTACGTAAGTATATGCCTCCTCCATCTGTAGATTCATTGTTAATTACAGTATTGTTGAGTACGTTTACATCCCCTTCATTATCGGCATTGGCATATATCCCCCCCCCTCGAACTCCCCAACTGCCTAGCGGAGTAGCCAAATTACTATAGACCAGGTTATTGGTGATTGTTAAAGCATTATAGCGCGAGGTCCCAATCCCACCACCTTGAGCTACTGTGTCCCCATGTGATTGATTATTGATAATTACGTTACTATCGATAAGTTTGGCATGAGCATTCATGTCAAAACCAATCCCACCGCCGTATGAAAACAAAGCATGATTCAGGTTGTTGGCAATCCAGTTACCGTGAATCACCGTCGCAGTTTTTCCCTGAATACCAATGCCTGCTCCGTGGCCACTGTTGTAAGATGATGTACGGTTAGGGGCATAGAGAGTATTAGTGGTCACTTCACATCCTTTAACAAGTGTGGTGTTGTTGTCGCCCCTAATGGCAATACCACTGCCAACCGCCGCCACGTTGGTGGAGGTGATCATGTTACCGTAAATGAGTGAGTCAATAATTTTTGAGCCGGGCCCTCGAACATCAATACCACCACCATAGGCGTTTCCACCGTTCCCCTGACCAACTAATATGTTCTCATAGACTTGACAGAATGTGATTAGATGAGAACCCCTAAGAATAGCGATACCAGCGCCAAAGGCGTCTTCCCCTGAAGGGGGCATATATCGATTATAGCGAATGGTGCTATTGGAGATGGTGATAGGTTGGGAAGTATCAAGGATGATCGCGTGAACCCCATATTCAACGATGGCCTGATTCAAGTAACCACTGCTGCCCGGTGTATACGTGATGCCATCCCAGGCGCCTGGAATGGCTGGCGTAGTCGCTGTGGTAAAGGTGATAGGGCCTTCACTGTAAAACTTGCCGTTGTTGTTGATTCCAACGCCATCCGCAACTTTGATGGTCGTATTGGCCGCAAGAGTGATAACCACACCAGCGTCAATAGTTACATCCGCTGTCGCTGTGATCGTCCCAGGCCCCCAGGTGCCATCCTCATCCTGTGTAGGATCTATGGTCGTGCCGTCTGGTTGATCGTCGGCCAACGCAAGGCTCGATAGAGCCAAGAGGGTCAGGACCAGGGACAGTATGGTTGTCGATAATAGTTTGTTTAATTTTAACACCAGATTACCTCCACAATTCAGATACATCTTTATCGGATACTTCCGGTAGCTCCACCCTTAGCCGTTGAGTGGGCCAATAGCCATAGGGAGAGCTACTGACTACCAGGTCATTTTTAGATGTAGAGACACTTGGTTGGTCAGGTTTAATTGGTTAAGCTACAGGGTTGTTCAGTTCTAAAAAGTCACAGCTCAAAATACGTGTTTTTTAGACAGGATTAACAGGATTTACAAGATTTTGCTTTATTTTTATCCTGTTAATCTTGTCAATCCTGTCCATTTTTTCCAGTTTCAGGTAGAACTGAACAGCCCTGGGTTAAGCTGGCTTTTAAGAGCCTGAGTGTCGATCACATTTTTAAATCAGTATATCGTTTTATTGTTTTTAAGCGGTGTATGTTTGGTAAAGAAATTATAAATTTTGGGTTTTCTGTGTTTTTCTACATTGCCATGGCCTCTGGATGTAGCGGGAAACCCTCTTTCGGAGGTAATCCTCGCATATGGTGGTTGGTAAAAAACTATAGAGTTTTTTACCTTCTCGTTACTCACTTGTCACTTCTAGGTTTTATAATAGAATAGAACAGTTGTGATGTTTCGGATAGACATCATTGTGTTCATAGGGTCGTTAAAGTCGGTGATCAGTTAAACATCAGATTTAACTGGAGGGAGTGGGGAATGGAACTGAGGCGATATTTGCAGATTCTGCGGAAGGGCTGGTGGCTCATCTTGCCGGCTGTTCTGGTGTCTGTGAGCGTGGGGTTGGTCATCACGTATACTCAAACGCCGATCTACCTCACAGAAGCTACTTTTATTGTCAGCCCTAGTGCTATGTTCGGTGATGACCCTTATGATGTAATCAGGGGATTATCCTCCATCAGCAGACGCGAAGGGGTGATGTCGACTTATGTGGAGATCGCCGCCAGTAGCACCATCCGGGGCGCTGTTTTCAATGAGTTGGCCATCACCGAGGACCAAAGAGCCCATTTACACGTTAGCAGTGAACTGATTCCCTCCACAAACATCATAAAGATTTCTGTTGGAAGCGATGATCCAGAACTGGCGAAAAAGATAGCCGATGAAATAGGGATCCAGACCATTGAATATGCGGAGAGTCTCTATGAGATCTACGACATGAAGCCCCTAGACACGGCCTATGTTCCTAGATCGCCTTCAAAACCTCAAAAAACAGAGAACTTCGTGCTCTCCGCCCTTCTGGGATTGGTCATTGGGATTGGATCCGCTTTCTTGTTAGACTACTTACGTTCTTCGGAGGGGATAACGACTGGCCTGAATATCCTGGATCCTGGCACCGGCATCTACAATCGTTACTACTTCTTGCAGAGGTTGAGCGAGGAGCTAAGTAGGGCGCGACGTCATCAGCGCCCCCTGTCCCTGGCATTGATGAGCATTGAGAACCTCGACGCGGCGCCTGGGATGGAGCCTCACTTGCGGAACGATGCTCTGCGCCGAATGGGGGTTTTCTTGAAGCAATACCTGCGGGATGAGGATTTGGTGGCCCGTTACGAGGGTGATACGTTCGCCTTGCTTTTCCCTGACACTACGGGCCCAGATGCCCAGCAGGTGCTGAGGAGTTTACACAATCGGATCGAATGGAACGTTTTTGAGCTTGATGGCCATGTTAAACTTAACCTAATGCCCAGTTCTGGTATCGTGGCCTATGACCTTAACGGCGCCAGCCACGATGAACTTGTCTCCAAGCTGTCGGATACCCTGCAACGGGCCCGAGATGAGGGCTATGGCAAGGTCTATTTACTCCGGGATGACGAATGAGTTTAGAAAATCGGCGAGCTTATCCCGAGCATAGTCGAAGGATCGCTGAGTTGACAAGGATAGTGGAATTAGCTTTCCTTTTGCTACTCACGTTTTCAGCAGGTCGCGAGAGTGTCACGGTATGGGCCTCTCCCATTTCGCGTGGTTTTCACGTCAATCGCGTACATAGATTCCAACCTGAAGTCTCTGGGGAGAATCTTATCGATGCAAAGCGCCAAACCCTCTCTGTATCCAATTTCCGAATCACTTTCGATGAGTTGGGGTATGATGAAGAGACGTTGGAAAGCCCCTTGGAACAGGAGACATATGCGTTTAGATTGCCTCAAAATTGGGTGGTGGCGCCTGGCAGCACCTTAGACCTTGAGTTCAGTTATTTTTTCACCGAGCTGGAGCAAAAAGAGGATGTGACGCTAAACCAATTTGGTGAGCTATCGATTTCGGTTGATGGCTCGCTGCTGGGCGCCTATGCGTTGAACGATGCCTCGTTTGATCGTGGGCATTGGCGCGTAGATCTGCCACCTAGCTTGTTCAACGAAAAGCCTGGCGACCGCCACGAGATTGTCGTTACGCTCAATGCCTGGTTTTTATGTGATACGGCCCATATCGGCAAGCTGGTGATTCACCCCCAGTCCACTCTTTCTTTGAACTACACGCTGACGTCGCCCACGTTAGATTTAGCCGCTTACCCTCGCCCTTTCTCTCAATGGTCCTTCGAACCGGATTATGTGCAGTTCATCCTGCCTGAGCAGCCCTCCGAAGCGGAGATTCGAACAGCGGCCGTCGTCGCTGCCGGATTGGGAGATATGGCCGGGGGCAATATGGTCATCAGTGCCACTACCGACGTAGATTGGCTGAGGATGATGGAAGCTGATCGAATCGCTCCTGAACATCTATTTGTGATTGGACGACCTGATCGCAACCGACTGCTGACCTGGCTCCGCGACGACGAAGGTGTTTCGTTTCCCATGTCAATGCGCGATAGAGAATTGAAGCTGAGCAGTCGAGGGCCGAGGGCCGTTAAGCCCGGAGATATTTTCACCTATACCATCAGCCTCACAAACACGACTTCTGCTCGTGTGCAAGGCCTTACGCTCATCGATCACCTGCCACCTCAGGCTGATCTGGTGAGTTGTCAACCAGATACGTGCAGAGAGCGAGTTGGGGATCAAGGACGGGAGGCTTACTGGTCTTTGCCATCGCTATCTCCGGGGGCGCGTCTCTCTTTCTCTCTAATGCTCCAGCTTACCGAAACGGTGAGTTTTTCTCCGACGATTCAGACGCTGGAGAACCAAGCCATTCTAGTCGATAGAGCGCGAAAGCCCGTAAATGTCACTTCCCTGGCTTCATCTGTTGGTGAGGGAGACGCGACAGAAGTGACCTTGGGCGCCCAGAGTGACTTCTTCTTTGTCCAGGATGAGCAGCCAGCATTTGAGGAGGACGGCGTGCTTCAGGAACTTCTCTTTCCCCGGGATCCTCAGAAAGTGATCCTGCTGATCACTGGCCTGAGCGACGCAGCCGTCCACAAAGCCGGTCAGGCTCTCGACCTGCGGGCCGACCTTTTTGGGATGGAGGGTCCGGCTGCGTTGGTGAAGGAGGTTCGCTCTGCCCCGCCGACTATTGAGCCTCTGGAAACGGCATTCACCTTTGCTGATTTGGGATACGGGGATCGAACGACTTACGGTTTCCATCCACGCGCCCCACTCCTTGATTATTGGTTCGACGTCCCTCGGGGCTGGCATGATACGAACGAGGCGTATTTGCGCCTAATTTTTAACCACTCCCAGGCTATAGATGTGGAAAGCTCTGCGTTGACCATTTTGCTCAACGGCGCCCCGGTGGCCACCATACCTCTTGTTGAGGAGGATGCCGACGATTTGCTGATCGATATACCCAGCACGTATCTCAAACCCGGTGCGCGCAATAGAGTCTCCATCCGACCAGCGATGCAAATGAGGGGGGACGAGGTATGTGAAAATATCCCTATCGACCAGGCGTGGGTGAGTGTCTCCCGACTTTCTTCGCTGCATCTAGGTCAGCAGGTGACGAACGTCGATCAGATTCTGGATCTCGATGATTTCCCATTCCCCTTCAACACGCAACCGGATCTGGGTGACGTGCTTTTCATGCTTCCTCTTGACCCCAGCCCGGTTGAATTGGAGGCATCTTTGCAAATGGCTTTTGCACTTGGAGGGGCTTCCGGGGGCGATGGAACCAACCTGACAGTTTCATTGGGGGAAGCGTCCGCTTCGACCAGGCTACAGGATTACTACATTGTGGCCATCGGTCGCCCCACGCGCAACCCCGTCATCCAGGAGATCAACAGTTCCTTACCGCAGCCATTTATCCCCGGCGCCGACGAGGTGGAAAACCGGCTGGGCAAGTTGATCCTCCGCTTGCCGCCCGACGTTTCTCTGGGCTATGTCCAGGAGTTCCCATCACCCTGGAATGAAACGTTGGCTTTTCTCGTCGTTACGGGCACCAGCGATAAAGGCGTCGCCTGGGCCGCGTCCGCGCTTAACCGTCAGGCCTGGCGCTTTAGCGGCAATTTGGCCTTGGTACGTGAGGCTGAGGAGGGTTTTGAAGTCCGTTCCTTTGATACCCGGCGGCTGACCAGTAGCGGTCAGGCTGCCACCTTGCTTACGGCGGTTCCAGAGTTGACGCCAGTAAGTACCCCCACAGTCACGCCGACCCTTGAAACCGAAGATCCTAGCGTGCTTACATCTACGCCAACCGCGATGTCCCCTGGTGAAGGGAAAGCAGGAGTCAATTTACCGGTCTGGGTGATGGCCTTTATCGGCATCACAGGTATGACCGTAGTGGTGATGCTTTTACTGGGACTATGGCGATTCCGGTCACAGTCGGGTTAGTTGTATGCAGATAGATAACCTCAGATCAAGGTTCAAGTCAGCTCCTCAATTGTGGCAGTCTTTTTCATCCGCTTTACTAGGGGGGCTTTCCAGATTGAGCCCCTGGAGCGTGCCATCCTTGGCAGTGATGACACTCGTCTTGGCGGTTGCTTCTGGTATTTTAGCTTTCAAGCTTGAGCTTAGATTTGTGGAGGCTGCACTTGCGGGCATAGTTCTCTTTCTCTTGGCGCTTTGCGGCGTCGAGTTTGTGTTTTTGGCTTTGCTAACTATTTCTGGAATCCTATTCGACGTCAGATCGCTCCCCTATCTTTTTGGCTTCGCGTCTGCTGAACTACTAGTGCTTTTTCTCTTGGTTCTTGTGATAATCGACCGTTTGTCAAGCGAAGAGGGCTTTATGCACACTCCCCTTGACCGGCCTGTATTTCTTTTTATTGGTGCGACCATCGTCTCGTTTTTAAATGCCAAGCACAACCTTGGCACGGTCTCAATGTTCAGAAATTTTGTCTTGAAGACGATGTTGGTGTACCTACTGTTCTTTGCGATTACCAACTTGATCAGAACCCGCCGACAACTGATGACGTTAGTGGGTGGTATGCTAGTCATAGCGACCGTCATCGCGGGCCTTATGGTGGTGCAGCAGGCTTTGGGATCGACAGTGAGTATTCTACCTAACCGAGAACAACTAGGTAATGCCACGGCGTTGGGGCAAGAATTGGTGGGGGTGGCTCGGCTTCCGTCATCTGGGGGAGTGATGATCTGTGTGATGCTCTTTCCCACACTTCTGCTTTATGTCTCATCAACGTATATGCAAAGACAGAAATGGCTCTTGTATATACCCCTTTTGCTTTTTCCTCTGGCGATCGCTTTCACCTTCGATCGGAACCTGTGGGTAGGTATCGCGATTGCAAGCGTCTTATTAGCGCTTATCGTCCGCACTGAAGGCAGTCGTATTCTTTTGCTAGTATCCATGTTGCTCATTGGCGCTATTTTGCTTGGTTCTCTTTTGAACGCCTATATCCCAAAGATTGGGACTGTTTTTGAGGCGCTTACGCTCAGATTTACGTCGCTTTTTGCTGGAGACGAGCTGGTGTACGATCACTCGACACAGTGGCGGCTGTTGGAAAATGAGTATGCTATGAGATCGATCCGCAAGTATCCTTTTTTGGGGATTGGTCCGGGAGCGGCCTACCGTCCTTATGTTGAGGCGTTGGGTGGAGATTCCATGGATTACTATATTCACAATGCTTATCTTTGGCTTCTTGTGGACTTTGGGATCGTCGGCTTTCTGCCCTTCTTGTGGTTCTCAATCATTTTTCTTATCAGGGGGATATTTGCCTGGTATACACTAGAGGATAACATTTTGCGGAGCCTGGCTGTTGGCCTTACGATGGGCTATGTCGTTATACTAGTCTCAAGCGTGGCTGCGCCTCGGCTCATGGGGACTTATGGCGCTGTCCTGGTTGCTGTTATACTTGGGGTGAACGAGGTTACAATCCGGTTGGGACATTCACTTGAAACATAGGATGCTTGGAGAGGTTTATGTCTAATCAATTGTCTAAAGTTGTTTATACCCCCGAGTCGGCGCTGCGCCGGCCGCGCCAATTGCTGAGCGCGATGGTGCACGATTTATTCGCTTCGCGTGAATTAGCCTGGCGCCTTTTCGTGCGTAACATTAGCGCTCAGTATCGCCAGTCAGTCTTGGGTTACTTTTGGGCCTTTTTACCGCCGATTGCGACGACGCTGACGTTTGTTTTTCTTAACGCTCAAAACATCATCAGCCCTTCAAACGAGAATAGTGGCTTGCCTTATCCCGTTTATGTGATGCTGGGTACGCTGCTGTGGGAGGGTTTCGTAGACGCGCTCAACAGTCCCTTAAAGCTCATCACTTCGTCCCGATCTATGCTGGCCAAGGTCAATTTTCCGCGCGAGGCGCTGATTTTGGCCGGGTTGGGTGAAGTGCTGTTTAATTTCACAATCCGTATCGTTTTATTTATCATTGTCTTTATTTGGTTTGGCATCCCTCTGCCTTCTACGGCGCTTTTGGCCCCTTTTGGTGTGTTCTCTCTCATCGCCTTGGGTTTGATGTTTGGTATCTTGCTTTCGCCATTGGGTGTGTTGTACCAGGATGTGCAGCGAGGGATTACGATCTTGACTTCGCTTTGGTTTTTCTTGACGCCCGTGGTCTATGATCCACCGTCTACCTGGCCCGCATCTTTGCTGGTCACGCTTAATCCGGTCAGCCCATTGCTGGTCACCACGCGTGAGATGCTGACCACCGGGTCGTTTACGCAACTAGAGGGTTTTTGGATCGTTTCTGCCGCCATTGTGATACTTTTGTTACTTGGGTGGGTGCTTTATCGAGTGGCGATACCACACCTGGTTGAACGCATTGGCGCTTAGGGGGAACAAGTGAGTGGTGAAGTGCTGGTAAGCGTCAAGGGTGTCTCTAAAAAGTTTTGTCGGGATCTAAAGCGATCGCTGTGGTATGGCGTGCAGGATATCACCAATGAACTGTTGGGGCGTAATAGCCGGTCCAAGAATTTGCGCCCTCAAGAGTTCTGGGCTTTACGTGACATTTCATTTGAACTAAAACGAGGGGAAAGCCTGGGGTTGATGGGCCCTAATGGCGCAGGCAAGAGTACGTTGCTGAAACTGCTCAACGGGTTGGTTAAGCCGGATGTGGGGCAAATCACCGTGCACGGTCGGATGGGGGCTTTGATCGAACTGGGCGCTGGCTTTAATCCTATCTTGACAGGCCGCGAAAATATCTATGTCAATGCGGCGGTGCTAGGCATTCCCAAGCGCCAGGTGGATCGGATGATCCAGGAGATTATTGACTTTGCCGGTTTGGAGGAGTTCGTTGACACGCCTGTGCAGAGTTATAGCTCGGGCATGCGGGTGCGCTTGGGCTTTGCTGTAGCGGCGCAGTTGAAACCCGACATCTTGATTGTCGATGAGGTGCTCGCGGTGGGGGACGCTTATTTTCGGAGAAAGTGTATCAATTATATGCAAAAACTGTTCCGCAGCCGTGAGACCGCTGTGATTCTCGTCTCTCACAATCTCCGCAATATCGAGCAGGTGTGCGATCGCGCGATGTATTTGGAACATGGCCGCGTGCTCGCTCAGGGGCAGACTGACCAGGTGATTTCACAGTACTTGTATGATTCCAATTCCCAGTACGCCGAGCATACCGCCAAGGGCGTTGGTCAACGTGAGGGGTCTGGGGAAATCCGATTTACAGATGTATCGATCGAGTCCGCGCTTACGGGCGAGTCATCGCTAGCCGTGGGCGAACCCATCACAGTTAGAGCACAGTTCAAGGTGCTAAAGCCCATTGAATTCGCGCGATTCAGGGTTGGCATCCAAGACTTTGCGACCCAGACCCTGATCACTTGGGCCAATGTCGATGTAAAAGACCTGAGTCAAGATGGGGAAATCGTTTGCACGTTTCCCGATATTTATTTATACCCTAGGTCATATTCGATCTATGTATCGGTGACCGACTTGTTGGT
The DNA here is from genome assembly GCA_964474225.1 of uncultured Hyphomicrobiaceae bacterium. GTDB lineage: Bacteria > Pseudomonadota > Alphaproteobacteria > Rhizobiales > Rhodomicrobiaceae > Dichotomicrobium. Next base: position 26,616 of record CAYYSM010000001.1, on the reverse strand, counting down.
GCTGTTTGACCGAGTGAGCAATGCACAGACCTTTGTGGTGGGTAGCGCCAGGAACAATGACATCAAGTTCTCAGCGGGGGATCCGCCGTTGATTGGCCTTCCGCACACGATTGAGATCAACTTAAAAGAAGCCTGAGCTTATGGGGAATGACGCTGGTCTCAATGTCTGTTTAATATGGCATTCAGTGTATTCGCCCAATATGGGGGTGAATGCACTGACGTATGCCGCATTGTGGTATCTGGAGACGGTGGCGGATCAACTTGGGAAACGTTTTAACTATACCATTATGGGCTGGGGAGGCGCACATAAAAACAGTCACGCGGGTGAGATTGAAATTAGGGATAGGAAAATTCCCTTTAAGTTTGAACCTCTGAAGTTTCCTCATATACAAGTGCGAAAGGTGAGAAGCTGGGCGCGGTTTATAAGGTGGTTAATACGTCGTGGTTCACAATTCCCCAAGAATCTAGCGCAATATGACCTTATTCTGGATATCGGTGAAGGAGACAGCTTCGCTGATATATATGGTAGCGAGCGGTTCATTAAGCTCTGTTTGACCAAGCTGTTTGCATTGCGCGCCAACAAGCCCCTTGTATTGCTTCCGCAGACCATTGGCCCTTTTGAGCATTTTCTTTCTCGATTTGTTGCGAATCAACTGATACGCCGTATTCCCTATGTCTATCCTCGTGACCAGGACAGTCTGGCGTATCTACAAAACGCGATTCCCAATCGGGCGTTTCGTCAATATCTTGACCTTGCTTTCAGTTTACCCTATGAGAGCGTGCATTTTACACCGGGAAAGACGCACGTGGGGCTCAATATTTCAGCGCTGTTGTGGCATGGTGGATATACCGAGGACAACATGTTCAAACTGGCGCTCAATTACAGGCAGGTTATGGAGGGTATCCTCCAGTTCTTTTTGAAAAAAGAAGATGTGGTTGTGCACCTTGTTCCGCACGTTGTTCTCGCTGGACATCTTGTCGTGGCAGATGATTATGCGGTTGCTGAACAGATACATAGGGATATACCGGAGTTGATACTCCCTCCAGTATTCAGAACGCCCATTGAGGCCAAAAGCTATATCAGCGGCTTGGATTTTCTAATTGGTGCACGCATGCACGCGTGCATTGCCGCTTACTCCTCCGGCGTCCCAATGGCGCCTATGGCTTATAGCCGAAAATTCTCCGGTTTGTTTACGTCTTCTTTAGGTTATCCCACATTGGTAGATCTGAAGTCTGACAGCCATGATCAAGCTTATCAAAAAGTCTGTGAGGGGTTTGAGAATAGAAAGGCCTTGCGTCAAGCTATCCTTGATAAAAGCGATATGGTCGCGCAAAACGTCGATGCGTTTTGCCAAGAGCTAGCTAGCATTATCGAGCAGGTCTATGAAGATTAAGAGCGTCGAGGATATCGTAAGCCTTGATCTTTGTGTGGGTTGTGGCATCTGTCAGGCCATCGCTGGCGAAGATCGGATCAATATACAACTGGACAAGGAAGGTTTTCTCAGGCCGAGCGTGCTGGGGAACTATGCTCAATACTGGAATACGATCAAACAAGTTTGTCCTGGAATTGCAGTTCGTCATGCACGGAATGTGGGGAACCGTCTGTGGGATAAGCTTTGGGGACCGGTTGTTGATGTCAAGGCGGGATATGCGACTGATGAGGCCTTGCGATGGTGTGGGTCTTCGGGTGGCGCTGTTAGTGCTCTACTTTGTTATCTGCTTGAACAAGGCCATGTGGATTACGCTCTGCATATTGGGGTTAGCTCGGCGGATCCCTTGCAAAACCAGGTTTATCTCAGCCAGAACCGAGAGGATGTCGTTAGGTGTGCTGGATCAAGGTATGCCCCAGCGGCCCCTTTAACCGATTTTAAGAGGACACTGGAAAAAAATAGTGGCCGTATAGCTTTTGTTGGAAAACCCTGCGATGTGGCGGCGTTACGGGATTTTTTGCAGGTGTATCCTCATTTGGCTTCTAGGGTTTATTGTATGATCGCTTTTATGTGTGCTGGCACCCCCAGTATATATGCCACCAAGGATATGGTTACCTCTATGGGGGCTGACTCGGCTAAAGTAGTTGATCTGAGATACCGAGGGCATGGGTGGCCAGGTCAAGTCCGTGCAGTGATGGATAATGGTATCGTCCACAAGACGAGTTATCATGATTCGTGGGGCAAGATTCTTGGGAGACAGCTCCAATTCCGATGTAAAATCTGCGCTGACGGTGATGGGCAACTATCTGATATTACTTGTGGGGATGCTTGGTACATAGAGGATGGGAAACCGAGTTTTGAGGAAAGGCCCGGGAGGAGCCTGATTCTATGCAGAACGCCTAGAGGGCAGAGCATTTTAGACAAAGCTGTAAGAGCACATTACTTGGCTGTGGATCCTTTTACTTTGGAGGATGTGCAAGTCATTCAACCATATCAAGCTATGAGGCGGCGACTTGTTGCGTCGCGATTGCTAGCTATGTTAGTTGCGGGTGTATCTTTTCCGAGGTATCGTGGTTTTCATTTGGTTTATAATGCGCTGCAAGTTTCTCTTGGAGATAATTGGCGCAGTTTCACAGGAATGTTGCGACGCCTTCGAAACAAACGATATTATGAAAACCGTCTAATTTTTCGGTTACTTTTCAAAATATCGACTAGGAGTTCGTGAAGAGATGAAGACTGAGAGGATAAATTACACATTTGCCAAGTTGTCTGGCGGGCGGAAGCCTGGTCAGGAGAATGCGGGACACTTTTATCGCAAAGGGGTTATTGGGGACTGGCGCAACCATTTCAATGAAGAGAATGTAGCTATTTTCAAAGAGATTGCCGGTGAAACATTGATCGCCGCAGGCTATGAGCAGGACAACGACTGGGATGTGTAGGCGATCTGTTCTCTAACAAAATTGAGCCGTTGGTCATCATTTTTTTGGGGCTGATAGAAAAGGGGAAACGTGCAACTAGTAGCTTTTGAAAGTTGGAAAGGGGATACGAAGAGACACCGGGTTCTGCTCATTTTTCTGTTGACTTTACTTGCTTTGTTGCAGGCTCACAAGGTGTCTTCTGCTCAAATTCTCGCCTTGCACCCGCCAGCGCCTGCATCGCCTCTTGAAAATGTATATTATGTGAGTTCAAGCGGTAATGATAATAACCCAGGAACGCTAACGCACCCCTGGCGCACCCTCCAAAAAGCTGCCGATACATTGGTAGCGGGCGACACTGTCTATATCAGAGCCGGCACCTACCGTGAGAGACTCATTCCTGAGAATTCAGGCAGCAGTGGCAACTATATTACCTTTGCTGCCTATCCTGGGGAGACGGTGGTGATTGATGGTAGCGGTATATCTTTACCCAGTGGTGTTGCGGGTTTAGTTCACATCAGTCGAGAGAACTATATCAAGATTGTGGGGTTACAGGTAAAGCATGCCTGTCCCGATGAAAACAGTGCTGGCATCGTGGTGTCTCATGCAAGCCACATTTATATTGAGGGGAACTATACCTACAATACGGTCTCTTCTGGCATTGGGGTTTGGGTTAGTGATCACGTAACCGTTTTGGGCAATGAAGTTGAACTGGCGTGCAACGGTGGACATCAGGAGAGCATTACGATTGCCCGCACAGATACCTTTGAGGTTAAAGATAATCACGTGCATCACGGGGGGCCTGGGACCCATATAGGCGAAGGTATAGGCATAGATGTAAAAAATGGTTCAACCAATGGAAAAGTCTACGGCAATTACGTGCATCACCAGCAAAGCGTGGGTATATACGTGGATTCTGTTTCTAAACATACCTATAACATTGAGGTCTTTGATAACGTTGTGCATGATGCGCAGGCTAATTTTGGCATTGCGGTAGCGGCCGAGTCGGGTGGACTTCTTGAGAACGTCACGATCTACAATAACGTTATCTATGATAGCTATAGCGGCATCTACGTGTCGAGATGTTGTAGCGGGTCTGCTAGCCATCCCATGCGTGACATTACAATTATCAACAATACAATATATGGTAACGGGATAGAGTGGGGCGGTGGGATGAGTATTGTGAATCCTGACATTGAGAATCTTGTCGTGCGGAATAATATCCTTAGCCAAAACCTATCCTATCAACTTTGGTTACACGCGGATGTTCCACTGGATTCCCTGGTTGTGGATTATAATTTGATAGATGGCTTTAGAGGGGGGGCAAGGGAAATCTTGGGAGATCATCATGTAGAAGGCGATCCTATGTTTCGCGATCCTGCTGGCGCGGATTTTCATATACAGATAGGGTCTCTTGCTATAGATAGCGGTAGAGCGGAAAACGCGCCAGATTATGATTTTGACGGAGACTCTCGACCCCAGGGCGAAGCGTACGATATTGGCGCCGATGAGTATGCCTTTGGTTTGGACGTGGTTCCAGATGTGCTGATTTTTTGGGTCGAGATAGGGGAAGTCAATCCAGACCCAAAGACGGTTCGCATTGAAAGCCGCTCCGATGACACGATGACGTGGACCGCCACCCTCAGCCCAACGGTCAGTTGGTTAAGTATCGCGCCTGGTTCTGGCACAACGCCGGCAGTTCTTACGGTTACTGTTGATGTAACAGGTTTAGGTACTCTTTTTGGGGGCGCTGACATCGTTCTTGTTGGTGAAAAAGGGGCGACGCGCGATCAACAGCGCATTCAAGTAAACCTGGCTGTTGTAGAGCATATATACCGAGTTTATCTTCCTTTGATTGTCAGGCAGTATTAGGAGGTGTTGGAAACCTTGAAGTTTTGGGATATCTCTACTTTTGGGCTTGGTTCGAAAATGAAAGAAGTTTCTAGTTTTTGGGCAGTTGATAAAAGTGGCAATCTGGCCCGGTTACGTTGGAGGAAATAACTAGATGAAGCGCTTAAGAGACTCTTTAATTTATCAACAGATGAGACGCTTGCAACACACTTTTGTCTATCGCAAATTGGATGCAGTAATTGCTCCAAGCGTTATGGAGAACGCCAAGCACATCTTTCGCACTGGCTTATTTTTCCTGACAAGGCCCAATCTTCCCCAAAAAAGGTTTGTCATCTTTAGCCGAGGCCGGTCGGGGAGTACGTTATTGGTCGACTTGCTCAATTCTCAAAGTTGTGTTAATTGTGATAATGAAATTTTCTATCAATATTTCCTGTTTCCCAGAAGGCGTGTGGATGTTTGCGCATCGATGAGCGAAGCTGAAGTTTATGGCTTCAAGCTGCTTACTTATCATTTGCAGGAGGTGCAAAAAATCAAACGTCCCGAGCGCTTTATTTCTTATCTTCACAAGAGTGGTTACAGAATTATCTATTTGACTCGTGCTAATCTATTACGTTATGCGCTTTCGAATATCTATGCTCGTCAAGTTCAGTTCCATCATCGTGTTTCAGATGGGCCGTTGGAGAGAAAAGCTATCCGAGTCGAAATTGAGGATATACTAAGTTGGTTAAAGGAAGCAGAATCTCGAAAGAGTTTCGAACGCAGGGTGCTTCAGGATGTTCCTTGTTTGTCATTGACCTATGAAGAACACCTTCGCGATAGTGAATTGCATCAGAAAACGGTAGATGTGGTCTGTGATTTTATAGGTATTCCCTCGGAACCTGTGTCAACTCTTATGCAGAAGGTAACTACTAGGACGCTGTCTGACTGGATCATTAACTATGAAGAGCTAGTTGAAGCATTTCGTGACACTCCATATGCGGAATACCTGGTCGATGCTTCATAACAATCTCTTAGTAACCGACTTTATCCGCCCACCAGTGAGAGCAAAGTGTGGGTCTTTGATTTGGTGAGACAGGTTAGTCGATGTTATATTGAAATGGAACTTTCTATCATCATTGTCAACTGGAATGTATGTCATCTGCTGCGACGTTGCCTGGCTTCTATCGATGCTAATCGGGGTGATTTGTCTTTAGAAGTGATCGTTGTAGACAATGCCTCTTCGGACGATAGCGTGCAGATGGTCAGTGATGAATTTCCCCATGTACGCTTAATGGCTAGTCGGGAAAACTTGGGCTACACTGGTGGTAACAACTTGGGTGTCAGGGAAGCGCGGGGGCGCTATCTGCTTATCCTTAATCCGGATACTGAGATAGTGGGCGATGCTTTGCAGCAGATGGTAGCCTACCTGGAGGCGCATCCGAACGTGGGCCTGATCGGCCCCAAGTTGTATAACTCGGATGGGACGGTGCAGGCATCCCGTTATCATTTTCCGAAGCTTAGCCTTAGATATTTCAATCGCCCGTATGAGTGTCTAATTAATTTGCAGCAGGATAAAGTACATCCTGTAGATTGGATGATGGGGGCAGTTTTAATGACCCGGCGTGAGATGTGGGATATGGTCGGGGGATTTGACGAAGAATTTTTCATGTACTTTGAAGACGTGGACTTGTGCCGTCGCTATTGGGACCGGGGATGGCAAGTTTACTATGTGCCCTTGGCCCAGGTGATTCATTATCATAAGGCTTCTGCGTCACAATTAGGCTTAAAGCGCCAGCTACGCTTTTATCGCAGCCAATGGCTGTATTTTCGCAAGCATTTTGGAACAAAGGGAGGGATATGCGTGCGTCTCTTCCTGTGGTGGGATTGTGCATCCACTTTGATCTTAGAAGCTGCGAAATGGATGATTGATCATCGTGCTTCACGCGTCAATCAGATGCATATTTGCTGGCAACTACTAAAGACTAACATAAGCGTCAAGGTCTAATCTGAGTTTTTGTGCGGGTAGGGAAAACTGAAATATGAAAATTTTGGTGGTGGCGAATCTGGAACTGTCATACCCTCCTACAACGGGGAATGAATTGCGGGTGTTCAATTTATTAAAATGGACCGCCCAACAGCACGAGGTTTCGCTCATATCATTATCCTATCCTAGAGATGACAGCCAAGCGGCTGTAGACTATTTACGTACATTCTGCAAGTATGTAGAGGTTGTGCCACCTGTGCGACGTTCAAAATGGCAGCGCCGATGGCTCTTGTTACAGTGGTTATTCACATGTGAACCTTTGCGAAATGTGAGTTACTTTTCACCCAAGATGAGAGAACGCATCAAGACGCTGACTGCTTCGGAATCCTTCGACGTTGTGCATTTTCACCGGATTTCAATGGCGCCTTATATTGATGCTGTCGAGAGCTCTGGGAACTGCCGCAAAATACTCAGTCTACATGATATAGATTTCGTGCGCTTTTGGCGTAATTTCCGGGTTGACCGACAGAATTGGGGGCATAAATTACGGACCCTGTACTTGGATTTGCTGTTTTCAAAACGGGCTACACTCAAGTACGCCCGGCGTTTTGATACATGTGTGGTCGTCTCGGATGTGGACAGAGACATCCTCGCTCAAGCTGCGGCAGGTTTGGATATCGTGGTTGTGCCCAACGGCGTTGACGCTCGGGAATACGCGATGTCCCCAGGTTTGCCCTCGGCGCCGATTTTAGTGTTTGTGGGAAAAATGAGTTATTCGCCCAATGTGGATGCTATGATATTTTTCTGTGATGAGATTTTCCCGTTGATTAAGCGGCAGGTTCCCAACGCAAAATTGTATATTGTAGGAAAGGAGCCTGTAAGCATAGTACGCGCCTTGGCTTCTGAGGATGTAACGGTGACGGGTTATGTAGAGAGCGTTATCCCCTATTACCAACAGGCTTTGCTATCGATTGTGCCTCTGCGCGCTGGCGGGGGAACGCGGCTAAAGATTTTGGAATCCATGGCGCTGGGGCGTCCAGTCGTATCAACGACCATCGGATGCGAAGGTCTGGAGGTCTCGCCTGGGGAGGATATTCTGATTGCCGATACCCCCGAGGACTTTGCCGAGCGTGTGGTGCAATTGCTCCATGATGATGCTTTGTGCCAGCGTTTGGTTCAAGGCGGTCGGCAACTTGTGGATATGAAGTATGATTGGCAAGTTATTGCAAGACAGTTGTGCCAGGTGTATGGTTCATGACTGCATTCAGAAATAGGTCTTGACAGCATGCATACTAAAAATGAAGAAAAAATGGCCCAGAATCTTGATCTGAATGTCATGCACGTCATTCTGGACTTGGATCGCGCTGGCGCGCAGGAGGTAGTGCGCACACTGGCTGAATACCAACAACAGATGGGCTGTTCGGTTACCGTGTGCGCCTTTTATGATGGCCCGGTACGCGCAGACATAGAGCAATTAGGCATCAATGTGGAAATTTTGAGTCATCCTCGACATTCATTAGGCTTTTTACCGTTATTTCTTGCCGATCTTTGGCAAATTCGACAGAAATTGGCCCTGTTGGTTAGAAGGCACAGAATTAATGTCATTCAAACACATTTGTTGATCGTGTTAGATTTTGTTGTGTTGTCCCTTCGGGGGTGTGCTGATGTACGTGCGGTATTATGGACGATACACAATGTTGATTTTTTGCCTTCAGGCAGCCATTGGTCATTCAAGTTCAAAAACTTTGTGTATCGTGTGTTGTATCGCCTGTTGGCATCAAGCGTGGATGGTTTTGTTGCCGTGTCTGACAAGGTCAAAGATGCGATTTTAGCGCAGGTCGGGCCTGCTGAAGATAAGGTGATCACAATACCCAATGGTGTAGACGTGGCTCGCTACCAACGGAGCGCGAGTAAGAAAGCGTTATGCGCGACATTAGGACTTGATAAAAGTCCACATTTAATGCTTACCGTAGGCCGTTTGACAAAGCAAAAGGGGCATTGCTATTTGATTGATGCGGCAGTGCCTATAGTGGCCAGCTTTCCAAACGCGCACTTTCTTTTTGCCGGTGATGGTGAGTTGCGTGGTGCGTTACAGCAGCAAGTTCAGCGGGTATCTTTGGAGGAGCACATTCACTTTTTGGGGATCCGCAAGGATATTCCCGATTTATTAGCAGCGGTTGATATATTTGTTTTGCCCTCACTATGGGAGGGGTTGTCTATTGCCTTGTTGGAGGCTATGGCTGCCGCTAAGCCGATTGTGGCAACCTCGGTTTCAGGGACGGTTCAAGTGATGACCTCGGTCGAGACGGGGATAGTGGTTCCACCATATAATAGTCAAGCGCTTACAGCGGCTATTACGGAATTGTTGTCTGATCTGTCGCAAGCCCAAGTTATGGGAGAAAATGCTAAACGTCATGTCTCTTTGAATTATAGTGTTCAAAAACAAGCCAAAGAATACGTCAGCTTGTATCATTCATTATTAAAAACAAGAGGATAAAAATGCCGTGGAAATTGCGATCCATTTTGGTTTCTGTCTTTGAGCCGCTGCTGACACCTTTGTTATCGAATCGAGTCTATGTAGCGCGGGCTGGGTTAGTCAAGGCCTAAGGGCGCAGGTATGTTTTTATTGGATTCGACAAGGGTAAGTAGTGCAATGCAATGAGAGGTATTTTATGTCTGGCTTTGCATTAGTATTTGACACACGATCCTCTGTTTCAGTGCAAGATAAAGCGTTTACTGCGTTGAAGGCGCTTGTCGCTGAGTATAAACATTTGGACCCAACCACTAGCTGTCAAGTCGAGATTCAACAAGGGCTTGCTGTAAAGTTTGATACGCCTTCTAGTTTACACCGTGGCATAACTGTGGATGAGAGGAGTGGGTCATGGTTGTTTGCGATAGGGACGGTTTTGCATCTTGAGCATAATTCTGAGGATGGTAATTTAAAGTGGTTGTTGGAGAATTACCTAAAGCGGGGGGATATTGTTTTTCAGGAGCTGGACGGGCACTTTGCTTTGGTCCTCTATGATGGCCCTCATGATCGGCTGCGCATCCTATCAGATCCCTTCGGATTTGTCTCAGTCTTTGTGGCCGAGCGAAACGGATACATTTACGTGGCAACTTCGGCTTTGGCTGTGGCACAGGCAGTTCAGGCCACACCCAATCAATATGGCATTTATCTTTTTTTGTTGACAGGGGATGTTTACGGGCAGGCCACATTGTGGCAAGAAGTGGAGCGCCTGTCCGCCGGAGCGATTCTAGACTTCACAGCGTCGGGGCTTTCTCGACGTGTTTATTGGACCCCAAAGGTGAACGATGAACTAGGGTCTTTATCCATAAAAGATAGTCTGGCGTATGCCAAACACACACTTTCTCAGCTATTTGCGCGTTATATGGCGCGTGAAGAAAAGTTTTGGGCCGACCTCACAGGTGGCTTTGACTCACGTCTTGTGACGACGTTGCTCTATGAAAATGCTATCCCATTTAGGGCCTGTTGTGCTGGGGCGCAAACTTCACTGGACGTGCAAATCTCTTCTAGGATTGCTCAAGCCACAGGATGGGAGTACCAGCATAATATTCTACCGCAAGATTGGGGAGAGCGGCGTTGCGAATGGTTGGGGCGCGCGCTTGGTAAAACTGATGCTCACCTGGATGTTTTTAAATCCGCAAGTGTCATTTGGGATCAGGAACAACGCGCGCGCGACTATACCACGTCGGTTTGGGGCTTGGGGGGGGAACTGTGGCGCGGGACCATTTGGAAGCAAGAGTTTTTCAACATAGGGAAAACCGCTGTTGTGAATTATGATCGCCTGGTGGACTATCGCTATATCAGTCCTGTTCCGCACACCGTCTTTCGGGATAGATCGAAACCCCAATGGCTGCGTGCTGAATTGAAAGCGCTCTTTAAATCTGTGGGAGATCGTTATATTGATTATCCAAACACGACCCAATTGGATTGCATCTTTGCCTATGAGGCCACCGGGCATACCGGTGCGCATCTTTCCGCGGTTATGGGGCAGCAACGGGTCCTGGCTCCTCTTTATTTCAAGGAGAGTATGACAACGGCCATTTCCATATATTATAAATGGCGTATGCACAATCGTTTGGTCAGCCACTTAATTGAGGCGTTAAACCCTGTCGTGGCAAGTTTTGAAACTGCTACTGGTGGACCGGCCTTGCCTGTGCGCGTTAATAATTTTTATCGGTTTTTCCCCTACTGGTCATTGGTGACTAAACAATTGTTAAGGAAAGCCTCGCACCAGCTCTTGGGGCGAAATATTTTACCGCCACCCGCTAAACCAATGGCTGCGTATCCGCAGGTATATCCCACTGTGCAATGGCGGCGACAAACACTCGATTTTTTGGCGCATGAGCGTCTTTTGACCTATGATGCTATGCACTCCGGTGCTTTGTATGATGCGCAGGGGATCTCAGACTTTTTGGCGCAGGCGCGTAGCGCGTCTTTTAAACATAATTCGTTTCTCAGTCGCATTTTGACGGTAGAGATGGCGTTGCGGGCTGTGGATGTAGCCTTGTAGGTATGTAATCAGCATATAGCGGTGTGAGGGAAATACGAATGGGAATGGCGGAATGTAAATTGGGACTTGCTGAACGGCCATTGTGTCTGGTCAAAATACTTGTTAGTAAATTCCGTTGAACAGGAGGGCGCATTGCAGAAACAAGCTATGCCCGATGGACACACGATTGCCTATATCGCGCAGACGTTTCCTGCGTTGACGCAAACCTTTGTCTACCGGGAAATCCAAGCCCTCCAGAAACAGGGCTTTGAGGTTGTGACGTCTGCCATCTGGAAACCCAAGGTCGCAGCGTTGTCTGAGGAGTCGCGTCACTGGGTCAAGCAAAGCCTTTATGTTTTCCCGCTTTCATGGGGTAAATTTATTTGGGCGCATTTGAGTACTTTTTTAAAGTATCCTGGCAGATATATAAAAACATTGGCCTTTGTTTTAACCCGGCGCGGAGAAAGTACTAAAAAACGGCTGCGTACCTTGGGGCATTTTTTGGAGGCTATTTCCCTGGTCCCCGCATTGGAAAAACGACACGTCGTGCATATTCACGCGCATTTTACCATTAATGCAGCAACCATCGCTTTGGTTCTTTCCCGCGTGTTAGATATCTCATTTAGTTTTACGGCGCACAATATTTTCTTTACCGATAGAATTTTATTGAGAGAAAAGGTCCGGCAGGCGCGTTTCATCGTTGCGATTTCAGAGTTTTCTAAGCAGCGTCTGTTACAGTTGACGGCTAGTGAAGATCAGGCAGAGAAAGTTCATATCATACATTGTGGATTGTCACCTGAAAATTTTGCCCCGCCCGATGCAAAACTTGAGAATGAAGCGCCGCTTTTGTTGTTTGTGGCACAATTGGCGGAGAGAAAAGGGGCGCCATTTTTGATAGAAGCTTGTAAGATTTTGAAAGCGCGTGAAATTCCTTTTCATTGCGTTGTTGTTGGCGGGGGAGAGATTAAAAAGCAGCAGTTGGCGTCTTTGGTGACGGCTTGTGCGTTGCAGGATACTGTGGAGCTTACGGGCGCGCTGCCTCAGGAGGAGTTGCGTCCATACCTTGATCGCACTGATATTTTCGTATTGCCATGTATCACGGCCTCGGATGGTGATATGGATGGCATTCCTGTCTCTTTGATGGAAGCGATGGCGATGGAAATTCCACCGGTATCTACCTATGTTTCGGGTATTCCGGAGCTGATTGAGGATGGACAAAGTGGGCTGTTGGTGCCGGAAAAGGATGCGACTGCGTTAGCTGACGCCTTGCAGGCTCTGATCCAGGATAAGGCGTTGCGCCTGCGCTTGGGCAAGCATGCGCGACAGAAAGTCGTGCAAGACTTTGATGTGAGAAAAAGTTCGCTACAGTTGGCGAATTTGTTTGAGATGTATTTATCGCAGCCGGAAAGACGGTGAGCGAGAGGAGGTAGTAGAGTGTATGGACGTCACGATCTCAAAAGAGGTTCGCGACCCAGCATGGGATAGCTTTTTAGAAACACAGCCAGACGGCTTGTATCAACAGAGTAGCTTATGGGCAGAGGTCAAAGCCGTGCATGGCGGGAGATTTATGCACCTTATTTGACGATAAGGGGAGCAAGCAAATTGTAGACAGGAGGGAACAATGCGTACTGACCAAAATGAATCTGTACCGCGGCAAAAAGAAGCCGTGCCTGTTCTGATAACCTGGGATGTTGATCCTGGTTTATGGATACCCGTTGAGCGGCGGCGGCTGGCTGTGGATCTGGCAATGAATATGTGTCATGAACATGGTATTCGGTCCACTTTTTTTGTGACAGCACAGCCGGCACACGTGTATGCAGAGGTATTTGACAAGCTGCAGGCACAGGGACATGAAGTTGGCTGTCACGGTTTTACACATGGGGATGAAGAAAATTATGATAGGATGCCGGAAAAAATACAGCGCGCATACATCAGTCAAGCGGCTGAGATATTGCAAGAGGTAGCCAAGCGGCCCATTCGTGCTTTTCGATCCCCAAGAGTCAAGATTTCAGCTTTGACCCTTGAATTGCTGGTTGGGCATAATTACTTGGTGGATAGCTCGGTTTGCTCACAGCGTATGGATCTTGTGTCCTCTAACCTGGTTAACCTGGGCTGGTTGATTGCGCCTCGCCGACCCTATCATCCACATACGGATAATGCTTACCGGCGGGGCGGTATTCCTATTTGGGAAGTTCCGGTGTCTGCATTGGTTGCCCCTTTTATTTCATCTCTCACACGGGTTGTAGGATTGGATGTGATGAAATTGTTTTTTCGCTTACTCTATGCTGAATCCAGACTTACAGGTAAGCCTATTGTTTATCTAGCGCATCCTGCCGAATTTTTACCGAAAAGAACAACGCAATCCTGGAAACAACATCTGAAACGTGAGTTTTTTACCCTTTCGTATATTCGAGCAAACGGATTGCGGGTCCGCAATTTGTTGCGTTGGATGAGAGGTGAAGCTTTGCTCGCCGCTACCCAGAGTCTATTTGACTATATGGTTTCTTTTCCAAACACGTCCTTTATGACGGTGAGTGAGTATGCGGAGCGCTATTTAGTGAGATAGTGTGTATTGTTGAATTTTAAAAATGTGGTTTTATTTATTGTTCTGGTATTTAGTGCTTAACGCGGGGAGGTAGTAGAGTGTATGGACGTCACGATCTCAAAAGAGGTTCGCGACCCAGCGTGGGATAGCTTTTTAGAAACACAGCCAGACGGCTTGTATCAACAGAGCAGCTTATGGGCAGAGGTCAAAGCCTTGGATGGTTGGCGCCCTTTGCGTCTTATTGTTAGGGAAGATGGGCGGATCGTGGGCGGCGTCCAGGCGTTATTGCGAGACTTGCCGCTGTTTGGAACAGTTGGTTACGTCTCCAAAGGACCGGTTGTAGCGTCTGATCAGCCGGAGGCCCAAAAGTTTATCGTGAACCAATTGAATGTCTTGGCCCGCAAAGTGCATATTTTGTTTTTAAAGATACAACCCCCCTATGGTGCAGACGCGTTAGTACAGCCATTGTCTGGTTTAGGGGCTAAGCCCGGCATCGTGCCGGTTACCCCCTTGGCGACTTTTCGATCTGATTTGCGTCCTGACCCTGACGAGATTATGGCGCAAATGCATCGTAGTACACGCAGCAATATTCGTCGTGCCGGGCGTCGAGGCGTAGAGGTTCGTGTTGGAACCGAGGCTGACATTGAAACGTTCTTTCATATACGACGAATCCATGCCGAGCAACGGGGCTATGATCCCGGTAGCGAACAAACATTTCGCCGACAATATCGTGTTTTTAGCGATCACTTTGGTCTTTTCCTGGCCGAATATGAGGGACAGCCTTTGGCGGCAAAGACAAATATCGCTTTTGGTGACGTCACGTTTGATACGCATTTGGTGGACAACGGGCTGCACCGGGAGCTAAATGCGCCTTCGCTTTTGCACTGGGAGTCTATGTTATGGGGAAAGGCCCGTGGCTGTGCCTGGTATGACTTTGGTGGGATCAAGATCCACATTGCCCAAGTCATTATGAACGATCAACCTATTCCCAAGACGAGTGTGGGCAATCGGGCAAAGTTTAAGCAGTACTTTGGTGGGGAATTGATGGTTCGCCCTGGCGTATATGATCTCTCCTTCATTCCCCCCCGGCGCTTGACGATAAAACTGATTTCTATGTTGGTGGGGTTACCCTCTCTCCTTGGACCTGTGGTGGGAAAGAGGCTGGCAAATTACGTTCATGTACATGATAAGCGAGCTAAACGTGCCTCAACGAACGATAAAGACTGATCGAGCTGCCTGGACACTGATCGCTTGGACGCCGCATAGCCGGCGGAGCGAGATGTTTGCTAGAGAATTAGGGGGAGAGCTATATCTCGTGCATTTCCTAAAGCGGCACGCTGGCATTTTGACCCCCCTTAAATACATTTTGCAGGCTGTTCAGACCCTGTATATTCTGTTCAAAGACTGGGCGCAGATGATCCACGTTCAAATGCCGCCTTTTGTATGTGCTTTGGTGGTCTATATCTACTGCAAGCTTACCGGCGCCAAGTTCGTGCTGGACCAGCACAGTGGGTCTTTTTGGCGCATCTGGGATTGGGCCTTGCCGTTGCACAAGTTTCTCGTGCAACGGGCCGTGACCAATATTGTGACCCATCAACACTGGGCGGACATCGTCGAGGCCTGGGGCGGGCACGCGCTTATTATAGGGGATGCGTTTTTGGCGTTGCCGCCAGGGGAGCCCTATGCCGTAGCGCCGGGCTTTAATATCGTCTTTGCGAGTATATTTGCGCCTGATGTGCCTTTTGAAGCGATCCTCCAGGCCGCGCGCCAGTTGCCGGATGTGCGTTTTTATGTCACGGGTAATCCCAGAAGCCACCAGCGGGCGTTGTTGGAAACTTTCCCCGACAATGTCGTTTGGACGGGCTTTCTCCCTGATGACCAATACATTGGCTTGCTTCGAGCTGCGGATGCTATCATGGCGCTGACAAAGCGCAATTATACGTTACAACTGACCGGCTGTGAAGCGGTTTCAATAGGTAAACCACTGATCACGTCGGATTGGCCTTTTCTCCGTGAGTTTTTTCCGGTAGGAACGGTGTATGTCTCCAAGACACCAGAGAGTATCTGTGAAGGCGTGCGTGCACTACAGAACCAATATCAAGAATTGGAATCGGAGATGCAAACTTTCAAAGAGATAGCCAGAGCAAACTGGCGCAGTCAGCTTGCGCAGTTGAATGCGCTTGTGAAGGATGAGGGCTTTTGAAAGACGCTATCACATTAGCGCTTGGCGCTAAGGGACGATTTGGTTTTTTGGGGCGTATGAAAATGATCGCCCAGCGTTATGGCCTGACACCATCCAAGATGGAGACGGCTTTAGATATGTTCTGTGATGTACTGCAACGTTTTGGTTGTGGGGCCTCGTTTCCTGTGACTGCCGTTGCCCTTGAGCGTAGTCCGGATGTACTGCATAAATATTGTGGCCGAGGGATTGAATTTATTGTACATGGGTATCGGCACATTGACTATACACAACTACCATTTCACCTCCAACTGGCTGAATTTCAGCGGGCGCGGGCCATATTTGAGAGCGCTGGGATTACAACGTTGGGATATCGTTCGCCTTATCTCAGGCAGGGCGATGGTTTGAATAAGGCACTGGCGGAAGCTGGCTTTAGCTACATCAGCAATCAGCCAGTACTTTGGAACGTGTTGGACGATGCGGTGTTAGGCTCTGCAATCATCAAGACAAACTATGCGCACGCGCTCGCTTTTTATGATCCTTGGAATATGGATCAAAGGGTATCTTTGCCCTACTTTGTCGAGCAGTTGGTGGAGATACCGGTTTCCTTGCCTGATGATGAAGTCCTTTTGGATCGTTTGCATGGGGATTCGGCTTTACTTGCTAAAATCTGGGGGCAGATCCTAAACCGGACGTATCAGCGGCATGAACTATTCACGTTACAATTACACCCTGAACGTATACGATGGGCTGCCGACGGGCTTGCTTCAGTTTTAAGGGACGCGCGCGCGTTGACGCCGGCCGTGTGGCTGGCGCGTCTTGGTGAAATTGCGGGGTGGTGGCGTGAGTATACGGCGGTTGAGGTCTATGTCGATACCGTCGATGTAGGTGTGTTCGATGTCAAGGTCGTTGGGTCGCAACGAGTGACGATCTTGGCGCGCGCGGTTGCGGTAGAAGCGCCAACTGTGACTTGGATGGATGGTTACCAGCAGATAGAGGCTACATCGTTCCAGGTGCGCGCTGCCTGCCGGCCCTTTGTTGGCATTTCACCGCATACACCATCGGAGGTGAGGACTTTTCTAAGTCAACAAGGATACATTGTCGAAATCAGTGCCAAGTCTACCGGTTATGCTTATCACATAGATCGTGCAGAATTCACGGCGGAGCAAGGGCGTCAATTGCTGGATGACATTGAAAGTTCAGGGTGCGCGTTGGTGCGATTGTCTTGCTGGCCTGAGGGATTTGCCAGTGCATTGGCGGTTACTGGCGATATTGATGCGCTGACGTTGCTGGATTATGGACTGCGTGTATTTGGACATTAGTGAATCATTATGTTAATATGCAGACAGCCATCTTTTGGAAAGTTGCGCATAAGTTTAGTAGTAACTTATTTTTAGTCTTAGGTGGGTGTGTTTAAAGGGGGCGTATGTCGACACAGGCAAAAGGGTCCTGGCGTCACTGTATGGTTGTCATTTCCTATTATCCTCTTGCCGAAACTCGTGTTCAGCGCGAGGCTGAAGCTTTAGTCGCTCAGGGGTACGATGTGGATGTCCTGTGCTTAAGAGGGCCTGGAGAATCTCCTGAGGAGCGTTACCGCTCTGTCCAGATATATCGTTTGCCGGTAAAACGTAAAAAGGGAAAGCTATTTGTGCAACTCTTGAATTATGTCCATTTTTTTGTTCTAGCGTTGTGGACTTTGACGCGCTTGCACCTGTCCCAGCGTTATGATACGATACAAGTGCATAATTTGCCAGATTTTTTGGTTTTCTGTGCCGTTATCCCCAAGCTTATGGGACTTCCTATTATCTTGGACCTCCATGACCTTATGCCCGAGTTTTATGCCGGGCGTTTTGGAAATAATAAGACCTGGTTAAGGCGCTTTGTTCTCTGGCAAGAACGCCTCTCTTGCCGCTTTGCAGATCATGTGATTACGGTGAGTGAGCATTGGCGACAGTCCTTGATCGAACGCGGTGTTCCCCCTGAAAAGTGCAGCGTGGTCATGAACGTAGCGGATACGAATATTTTCCACCCACCTGCTCAGGAGCCTCCAGCACATATAGATAGGTTCCGCTTGATCTACCACGGCACGATTGTATATCGCTATGGTTTAGATCTGGCGATTCAGGCGGTAGACCGCGTTCGGCATGACATTCCCAACATTGAATTGATTTTGTTGGGGGCTGGGGACTATGTTTCTGACCTGGTAGATATGGTTCGAGAGCGAGACTTAGAGGATTATGTGATATTTGAGGCAAAGCGTCCGGCTGAAGCACTTTCGAGAATTATTCTGTCGGCTGATTTGGGCATCGTTCCTTATCGCAACGATGTGTTTACAGATGGCTTGTTGCCAACCAAGTTGATGGAGTATGCGGCGTTAGGCTTGCCGGCGATTGCCGCGCGTACGACGGCGATTGAGGCTTATTTTAAGGACACGATGGTAGAATTCTTCGAACCGGAGGACGTGGACGATTTGGCCCGTTGTATTTGTATGCTATATGAGAATTCAGAACGCTTGACGGAGTTAGCACGCGGCAGTGAAAAGTTTAATCGAAGGTATAATTGGACTGATGTCAGTGCTGAATACGTTGCACTTGTAGAGCGGCTGGGTACAAAATAGCATTTAGTTTGCTTAGGAGAGCTATGCGTGAAGAGAAGGTGAGGATTGTGCGGCAGTTAGAAGCATCTCTATGGAAGGAGTTTGTGGATGAACATTCGCAAGGCAATATATTTCATACCCCAGAGATGTTTGAGGTTTTTCGCCGTGCTGAGGGACATCGCCCAGAGCTGTGGGCGGCCACTAAAAATGGGGAGGTATTAGCTTTATTGCCGTCAGTAAGAATTACGTTGAAAGGTGGCTTGTTACGCTTTCTGACCACGCGCTCTACTGCCTATGGCAGTGTACTCTGTGCGCCCACTGAGGAAGGCCAGCAAGCCCTGACCAAGCTTCTGCAGACTTGTAATCGCGAGGCAAAAGGTGGTACACTTTTTACCGAGTTGCGCAATCTATCTGATTTAGGTGCTGTTCAGTCAGTTCTTGAAGACAACGGTTTTGATTACGAGGGACACTTGAATTTTCTCATTGATCTAGAAAGGCCAGCAGAGGAAATTTGGAGCAGTGTGGATGGTAATGTTAGGACCAATGTTAGAAAAGCGCGCCGGATGGGCGTTGCGATTAAAAAAGTCACGGTATTGGATGAGGTGCCTGCCGCTTATGCCGTGCTCGCAAGCGTATATGAGCGCATCGCAGTCCCCTTGGCGCCCCTCTCTTTATTTGAGTCTGCTTTTGACGTTCTATACCCGCAGGGTATGATTGCTTTATTTGAGGCTTACGTAAAAGATACCTGTATTGGAGTTGCTTTCCGTTTGCTATACAAGGATGTAATCTATGCATGGTATGCCGGTAGTATTATGAAATATGCCAAGTACAAGCCCAATGACCTGCTGAATTGGCACGTCTTGGAGTGGGGGGCTCAGAATGGCTTCAAGTATTTCGATTTTGGCGGCGCTGGTAAACCCGGAGAAGACTATGGTCCACGAAAGTTCAAATCCAAGTTTGGCGGGACTGTGGTTAACTATGGCCGAAACACCTGTGTTCATCATCCTGTAGCCTTTCAGGTGAGCAAATATGCTTATCAGATTGCACGCCGGTTTCTGTCTTGGTAGGCGGCACGCTTTGGCCGCTATACAGAGTGCTTTGGCCGTCCTATTCGGTGCAAAACCCCGTTTGTTGGGCAAATGAAAAGTGTCGTGAATAAATCAGTAAACATTTCATTCCTGAGTCAAATTCACAAGTTTGCCAAGAATTCGTTTAGGGCTTTGAGTTGGGCGATGGCAATTTGGTTGTTATTATGGCATATTCTGAAAATGTGGCCTGGTGAGCAATGGTGGCCTGTAGCTGTCGTGACGTACTTTATGCCGTGGATTGCGCTTGGATTGGTGCCTCTTGTTGGGCTGGCCTGGCTGATGCATTTGCGCATATTGCGGTGGATGTTGTTGCTGGTTTTGCTCTTGTTTACCGTACGTCTGATGCCGCTTTTTGTTAAATTGCCGGCAAAAGCTCAAGGGCCTGAACTTGAGGTGATGTCTTTTAACGTTCACCAGCACAATCGAGATGCCTCTGCTGTCACTGCTGTTATTTTGGCCGAAAATCCGGATATCGTCGCTTTACAAGAGGTTCACTCACTTTTGATGGCTGACGCAATGCAGTTATTACAAGAACGTTATCCTCACAATACGCTTTCTTTTTCTTTGCAGGGGCAAGTCCTTTTAAGTCGTTATCCGCTGGAATTATTGTCCGATCAGTACAGCTACCATTATCAGGCCGCTTTGGTGCATCATCCGCAGGGAACCATTACACTTTTGAATGTCCACGCGCCTACGCTTTTTCCGCGTCATTGGAAGAGAAACTTGGAGCAACAGTACCGTTTTGTAAAAGCTTTGACGGACGAAATCGCTGCTATTGAAGAACCTTTGTTGGTGGTGGGAGATTTTAACACGACCGATCAATCTCAAAGCTATGCGATGTTGCGCGAACATTTGCTAGATGCTTTTCAGACGTCCGGATGGGGATTTGGCTTTAGCTATCCGGCAACCAGAAAGTTGGGACTTCCTTTGCCAGGCCCTGTGGTGCGCATTGATTACGTTTTCTACAGCGAGCATTTTTCGGCATGTCGTACATGGGTGCTTAAGGAAGCAGGTGGCTCTGACCATCGGCCGTTGCTATCTGTATTGTGCGTGTCAGAATCTGCATGGGAGGGAGGATATCAATAATGAATCATAAAACACCGGCTGTGATAACACCTATGAATGTGCGCTTGGGGCTTGATATCGCGCGCGCTTTGGGGAAGCGTGGGGTCCCGGTCTATGGCGTGGACCCAGACCCCAAAGAAGCAGGGGGAAAATCAAAATATTGTCAGCTTGTAGTGAGTCCTGATCTGAAGACTTCGCCAGAGGCATTCATTGCGTTTCTGGTGGATTTTGGGAAGCAGTTGGAGCACAAGTCAGTGTTGTATGCCATCAATGATGGTACGGTTTTATTGTGTTCGCGCGAACGCGCGCGACTACAGCCTTATTATGAATTTGTAATGCCGGATCATACGACTTTGGCTAATCTTTTGACTAAACAGGGCCTGGATGGTATGGCCCAAGCCAGCGATATCCCTACGCCGCAGACCGTGATACCCCATAATGCTGCTGAGCTGACTTCTATGGCGTCACAACTCACCTATCCTGTTATTATCAAGCCCATACAAAGTGAGTATTGGTATATACCAGAGATAGTTAGTATGTTGCGGGAGAATCCCATCAGCGGCCAGGCGAAAGTGTGGCCGTGTCAAGGCGAGGGTGAGTTATTGGACGCATATCAAAAAATCGCGCGCTTTGATGACCGCCTGATTGTCCAGGAAACCATCCCTGGCCCAGATGGAAATCTGACTTACATCAGCTTTTATCTTGATCGTGACTCAAAACCGCTGGCGATGTTCGCGGGGTGCAAGCTGCGCGTTCTTCCTATTGGCTTTGGATCCGCCTCTTATGCGCGCAGTTTTTATGATCCAGAGCTAGAAGCGTTAACGCTAAAGTTCTTAACGGCGGTTCAGTATCGAGGATTGGGCGGCGTTGAGTTCAAAAAGGACCCGCGTGATGGTAGGTACAAGCTGATTGAATTTAACACGCGTTTTGGCCTATGGGATGGGTTGGGCCGGCAATGCGGTGTGGATACGGCTTATATTGCTTATCGGGATACATTACATTTGCCAGTTGAGCCACACTTAAAATATCGTGAGGGTGTGAATTGGGTGGAGCTGCAGCGTGATATTCGCGCTTTCTGGATGTACCGGCAGCGCGGGGAGTTGACCTTCGGGCAATGGCTGCGTTCTCTACGTGGCGAAACGATGTGGGCGACGTACTCTTGGGAGGATTGGCGTCCCGGCGTGGCCTCCACGCTGTCTTTGCTGTGGGCTTTTGCTAAAAGAATGTTCTCAAACTTGCGCAACTAGAAGTGATCTCTGCTATGGAGGGCAAGGGAAACAAAGTGTCTTCGACAATCAGAACGGCGAAAAAAATTCTCAAGCCAGTTGCTCTGACCACTTTTGATGTACTGGCGGGCATGGAAAAAAAGCTGTGGCCAGCACTACGCTTGCGTTATGCGCCAGTTTTTATTGTCGCACCCCCGCGGTCTGGTACGACACTCCTATACCAGCTTATGACGGCGCATTTGACGACGTGTTATTTTACCAACCTTGCGGCAAGGATGTGTGCGAGAGATGGCGCTCCGATTACTGTGTTTTCGGCTGTGCTAGGAAAACTTTTGCGGGTGAATCGTTTACAGGGGGATGGTTTTAAGAGTTACTATGGTTTTGCTCAGGGTTTAGGCGGACCGCATGAGGCGCATGCCATTTGGGATCAGAGATTTCCTGAAGATCTGCACGCGGTCCCGCCCGGTTATCTCTCCACTCAAGATTGCCAAGTTGTCTATCGTTCTGTGGCCGGGATTGAACGTGTCTTTGACCGCCCTTTTGTGAATAAGTGCATTCGACATAGTGTGCGCATCGAAGCGCTGGCAAAAATATTTCCCAGGGCTATTTTTATCAGGTGTGTTAGGGACCGGTTGGACGTCGCACAGTCCATTTTTGTGGCCAGGACACAGGCGTTCCCTTTTCAGAAGGAAGATTGTCAGGACCCTTTGGCGTTTTGGTTTTCAGTAAAACCCAAGGAATATCAGGCCATCAAACAGAAGGGCCTTGTTGAACAAGTATGTGAGCAAGTATACTATGTCGAGCGGAGCATTGATGTGGCCTGTCAAACTCTGGGGGACGCGCGATTTCTGACAGTCCTTTATCAGGATTTATGTCAAAACCCCCGGCAGGAGATTGATAGGGTTGTGCGCTTTATGCAAGCACACAATGCACCCACTGAGATTATTAAACCAGTGCCAGATTCCTTTCGCTATTCAGCCGGGCGCAAAATTGACGAAGCGAGTTATGCAGCGCTCGCTGATTACTTGTCACAGCTTTACGGAGAGCCGTTTAGCTAAAAACCGGCAGAGCGTTAGTAAGTCATTATACCTGAATTATATTAGATCAGGAGGAGCGTATGTATTCCAAACTGTACCGTATGTTACGCCTGTTCTTACCAGGAGAACGTGAAACCCGGCGCTATTTACGTGAATTGACATCTATGGAAAGTTGGTCGAAAGCCGATTTGGATGCCTGGCAGCTTGCAAAAGCACAGCAGATGGTCGCCTATGCCTATGAGTCAGTGCCCTATTACCGGAAACGCTATCAGCGTGAGGATATTCACCCTGAAGATATTAAAAGCTGGGAAGATTTTCAAGCCTTGCCTTTTTTAACGAAAGACGATGTGCGTGAAAATTTGGATGATTTGACTTCCCGCGATTTTGACAAAAAAATGTACCCTAATGAGACTGGGGGATCTACCGGTCGCCCGATACACTTTTTTAGAGAGGCCTCGTGGTGGCATTGGAATGTTGCCCTTGAGACACGCAGTCGCGGGTGGTATGGTGTTCAGCCGGGGGATAAAGAGGCTTGGGTATGGGGGGCACCCCGCGATATGCCGGACTGGAGCTTAAAAAAGCGCTGGCGCGCACATTTGAAACAACGGCGTTATCTGAATGCCTTTGCTTTGACTGAGCCCAAAATGCGTGAATTTGCCGACATGCTGATCCGTTGGAAGCCGGCAATGTTTAAGGCTTATGCATCGGCAATCGCTTTGTTTGCGCAATTTCTGAAAGATGAGCATATTACTGGCATTCGCCCGAAATTGATTGAGACGACAGCGGAAAAGTTGACCAGGCCACAATGTGAATTGTTGGAGGA
The DNA here is from genome assembly GCA_964474225.1 of uncultured Hyphomicrobiaceae bacterium. Classification (GTDB taxonomy): domain Bacteria; phylum Pseudomonadota; class Alphaproteobacteria; order Rhizobiales; family Rhodomicrobiaceae; genus Dichotomicrobium. The sequence goes on along the minus strand of CAYYSM010000001.1, from coordinate 2,884 downwards.
AGTTTTCGAGTGCCCCGTTGCCGAGCAATATAACTCGCGTGAGTTTGCAACCATTGGTTATCAGTGTGAACACGGTGGGGTGCACATTGCGGAAACTCGTTACCTGGAGATTATTGCGAATGGACAAGTAGTGTTACCTGGGCAGTTGGGCGAAGTTGCTATCACATCCCTGACACAGTTCGCGATGCCCTTTATTCGTTATAAAATCGAGGATTTGGCGATTTACGATGAGGAAAAATGTGTCTGTGGTCGGGCGATGCCCGTCTTGAAGGAGATTGTGGGGCGCACGCACGATTACCTGGTTACCGCAGATAATCAGTTTGTCCATGGGGAATTCTTCGCCTATACGTTTAGAGTAAAGCCTGAAGTTGTGCGTTATCAGATATATCAACCAGATAGGTATCATGTGACAGTGCGCCTGGTGTGCCGAGAAGCGGTCAGCGACGCCTGGTTAGAAGCTGTGTTACAAAAAGTCCAGGCGCGTTTTGGGGATACTATGCAAGTTTCCGTTCAAGTTGTAGATCATATAGACCTAACACCTGCCGGTAAACATCGTTTTATTGTGTCGGAGGTAAAACCAGATTTCGTGTAATCAAATCAACGTCAATGTGTAAGGTTGGACAAGTGGAAGTGAACACCAGACTTGTAAGTCAAGAAAAAGCCTGGTGTTTTACTTTTTAAGGGGATTTTAACTTTTGGTAGACAATAATCAAACGAATTTATCCTACAATGATACTGGGAGTTAATTGCTTTAGACAATTGGTGGTGTTTACTGTTCCCGTAAGCATTAGTAGCCAGCAGTGGTTGGAGGAGTAATAACCACTTAAACCGCAGAGCATGCAGATAGCGGCAGCGATCGTTGGGAAATAAGAGAAAAACTCTGTGGTAAAATGTTGAGCACACGTAATGGAGAGACCGCCTGGAGGAGAGGATCAATGAATTGCAAATCAAAAGTGTTATTAGCTATAGCTTTGATAGTTTTTTACGTTTTTAGTGCCACCTTTCCAACGTATGCGCAAGATTGGGAAGATATTGCCGCCGATATTGATGGGGACAGCCTATTGAATGATTTGGAGACCGAGGGGTGGTACAACAATGCCGGGGGGCCATATCAGACTTCTCCCGATGACGCAGATACAGATAATGATGGTCTCACAGATGGTGAGGAAAAATTCTTTGATACCAACCCCTTGGATCCATGGAGTCCGGGAATTTATGTGCGTTACGAAGATGATTTTCAGACCAAACAATACTTTCGTGTTAATGACCCTGCTTATTTGCCGATGATACAGGCTGGCGATAAGTATCTGATTACTGACACACTTGTGGTCCGGCGAGGCGACTCCTTTCACGTTGGGGGGCCGATCAGTGGTACGCTCAGCATTGATGGAAATGGTCAGATAAATGGCATTCCCACGGCTGATAGTGCATCTCCTGATCCTTACGAAGGGGGATGGACCGTGACAGTTCCGAGTAATGGTAGGACTGGCATTTATTACGCAACCATAACTGTGGGCGGGGTGAGCAAAACACTCACGCTTTACGTTGTTTTTGAAATCCCTTCCGATTTATCCCAAGAAGAAATTGACGCCTTCTTATACAATGATGATCCAGAGGATTTGCGCGACGAGGTTGCTGTCCTTTGGATGGTATATCGACAGGACACTTACCGGGATGATAATGGTAATATACAGTATCGGACGAATGGATGGCAACTGGCTTTTTGGACGGATCAATACAAAAAATATGTACTTGATCTTGTGATGCCTATGATCCATGGTAAAACGGACCAAGAAAAAGCCTACAATGCGTTATCGGCTCAGGCCGACCGGCACGCGCGCGTCAATTGGAGTCAGGGCGATTATTACCGTGAGCTTGAGATGTTTGAGACGATAAAGATGGATTGTACAAATGACCAAACTGGCCAGACCCATACGTGTACGATTTGTCCTCCTGGTCATACTTGTACACAGATTGGCACAGCTTGTCAGTCGCAGGCGGGTGTTTTATCAGGCTTTTTGCGAGCGGCAGGCATTGCTGTGAATCCCTTTATGACGGATCATGTTAATGGTCGGTATGACACATCGGCTTTGGCGTGGCTTCCGTATGGGGGCACGAATCAGTGGCGTGCCGTGCGCAGTTATGTGCGCCAGGAGACATATATAAGCGAATATCCCTTTAATGGGGGCTGGAATAAAGACGGCTCAATCTATAGGTGGTATTATGAACCGAGTGAGTTTATTCTTGCTATGGCAAACGAGCATTGGGATTTTGAGGAGTGGCGTCCTTATGAGCCAGAGAACACGTGCAGCTCTGCCTTACAATCTATCGATTCGAGTGGTCAACCCAATGCTGAGGAATGTTTCGAGGGGGGGACTGTCAGCACCCTTTTTCACCCTGCCGCGCATACGACTCCTGCTGCCGCCGAATACCGTTATGATACATTGTATCGCCTGGAGCTTGCCTTTAAAAGTCCCCATATGGAGTCGTTGGTAGTTCCTGGTTGGCGAGGTTATTATAAGTTGCCATCAGGTTGGCCTTCGCGCTATATTCTGCCTGAGCCTTATCCTGGGGGGAATCTAAGTGAGAACTGGCCAATAGAACCGATTGCACGTAAATGTCCCTATAGTTGGGATGTGTTCCGCCCCGAAGACTGTCCGTATCCCAATGGCCTTGGCGGTCGTGTGTGGAACGACGTCAATGGCAACGGTCAGCGCGATGCTGGGGAACCTAGCTATGCCAATGTCCAGGTTACGCTAGAGAAGATCTACGATAGCGCATCGGCCTTTACGATGGCGGATACAACTACTTCTGGGGGGGGCTTTACCTTTCCCACTTGGAACACTGATAACTATCACTATAGAGGGCTGCCTGAAGGAACCTA